>NZ_JVIQ01000056.1:0-699 GCF_001072745.1 Streptococcus sp. 400_SSPC
GTACCGTTGGCATCCTTCGCTTGAACCTTAACGGCAACGACTTCACCTGAGTATGTCTTATCTGTTGGTGTGAAGGTTACAACACCTGTTGCTTTATCAACTGTGAAGGTACCGATTTCTTTACCTTCTGGTGATTTGGCAACTACTGATGCAGCTGGTTGACCATTTTCATCAAGAAGAGTAATAGTATCCTTGTCGATTGGTGCAACTGGGTCACCTTCTGTGAATGTAACAGTACCAGTTTGAACCACACCTTGAGGTGCTACTGATTCAGCTGGAGTAGCTGTTGGTGTTACTGGTGTAACAGTTGGAGTGTACTTAGCTGTTACTGGCGTACCATTCTTATCTACACGTTTAACAGTTACACCTGTTCCTGTGCCTGTGAATGATTTTTCTGGCACGAAGGTTACAGTTCCGTCTGGTGCTACTGTGTATGTTCCTTCACCTGGGATAGTCTTAGTTGTTGAACCATCTTCAAATGTAGCTGGTGTATCATCATCCATTGGAATATTTGGATTTCCTTCTGTAAACTTAGGCTTACCTGTTTGAGTTTGGCCTTGTTTATCTTTTGAAGTTACATCCTCTGCTGTCGGAACAACTGGAGTAATCTTAGGTGTGTAAGTTGTTTCAGCTGGCGTACCGTTGGCATCCTTCGCTTGAACCTTAACGGCAACGACTTCACCTGAGTATGTCTTATCT
>NZ_JVIQ01000057.1:0-60962 GCF_001072745.1 Streptococcus sp. 400_SSPC
TGCGTCTTGCTCGACAATCCAAAGACAATTGAGAGGCTAGGACTTTTGTCCCAGCCTCTTTTTGATGTGACTAAATTAGTATGTGAAAGTTTGTGAAATATCAAATTAATCCACTTGAAAGCCTGCCTTTAGTACTATTAGAGGGTGTTTGGATTGTGATTTATTTGAGCAAATTCTTTGACAGTGCTTACATTTTTGGCTAGAATAAAAGAGAATGAATAATTGCTTAGAAAGGCGAAATAATGGCAACATTAGATAAAAGTCTCTTATTGGAAATGTTCCGTAAAATGGAAGAAATCCGTCGCATGGACTTAAAAATTGCACAGTTAGTAAAAAAAGGAAAAGTGCCAGGAATGACGCACTTTTCTGTTGGGGAAGAAGCGGCTAACGTTGGAGCGATGTTGGCTTTGAACGAGGATGATCTGCTAACTTCAAACCACCGTGGTCATGGACAAGCCATCGCTAAAGGAATCGATTTGAATGGTATGATGGCAGAAATCCTTGGTAAGTATACCGGTACTTGTAAAGGGAAGGGTGGATCAATGCACATCGCCGACCTGGATGCAGGTAACCTTGGTGCCAACGGTATTGTTGGTGGTGGTATGGGGATTGCAGTAGGAGCTGCTCTTACTCAACAAATGCATAAGACTGGCAAGATTGTTGTCTGCTTCTTTGGGGACGGCGCAACCAACGAAGGTGTCTTCCACGAAGCAGTGAATATGGCTTCTATTTGGAATCTTCCGGTAATTTTCTACTGTATCAATAACGGTTATGGAATCTCTGCTGACATCAAAAAAATGACCAATGTCAAGCATATCCACGAGCGTAGTGCTGCTTACGGTATTCCTGGAATGTTTATTCCTGATGGAAACAATGTTATCGATGTCTATGAAGGATTCCAAAAAGCTGTTGAACATGTCCGCTCTGGTAAAGGCCCTGTCTTGATTGAAAGTGTCACTTATCGTTGGCTCGGTCACTCATCTTCAGACCCTGGTAAATACCGGACCCGTGAAGAAGTTGAAGAGTGGAAGAAGAAAGATCCAATCGAAAACCTTCGCAAGTATCTCCTTGAGAATGAGATTGCGAGCACAGAAGAATTGGATCAGATCCAAGAAGAAGTAAAAGAAGCAGTGGAAGCTTCAGTTAAATTTGCGGAAGAAAGCCCATTCCCTCCACTCGAATCAGCTTTCGAAGATATTTACGCAGACTAAGGGGGAGTAAAGAATTATGGAAACTAAATTAATGTCTTTCCGCGATACCATTATCCTTGCTATGTCTGAGGAAATGCGTCGCGACGAAAACGTATTGTTGATGGGGGAAGATGTCGGAGTTTTCGGTGGAGACTTCGGAACTTCAGTAGGAATGCTTGAGGAATTCGGTCCAGAACGTGTTCGTGACTGTCCGATTTCTGAGGCTGCGATTTCAGGTGCGGCAGCAGGGGCAGCCATGACCGGACTTCGCCCAATCGTTGATATGACCTTCATGGATTTCTCAGTAATTGCCATGGATGCTATTGTCAACCAAGCTGCTAAAACTCGCTACATGTTTGGTGGAAAAGGGCAAGTGCCGATGACCGTTCGCTGTGCTGCTGGTAACGGAGTTGGTTCTGCAGCCCAACACTCCCAATCCTTGGAATCATGGTTTACTCATATTCCTGGTTTGAAAGTTGTTGCTCCTGGTACGCCAGCGGATATGAAGGGGCTTCTCAAGTCATCTATCCGCGATAATAACCCCGTTATCATTCTTGAATACAAATCAGAATTCAACCAAAAAGGGGAAGTGCCTGTTGATCCGGACTACACGATTCCACTTGGTGTCGGAGAAATCAAACGCGAAGGTACAGATGTCACTGTCGTAACCTATGGGAAAATGCTTCGTCGCGTGATGCAAGCTGCTGAAGAATTGGCAGAAGAAGGCATCTCAGTAGAAGTAGTAGACCCACGGACCTTGGTCCCACTTGATAAAGAGATCATCATTAATTCTGTCAAGAAGACAGGAAAAGTAGTGCTTGTTAATGATGCCCATAAAACGAGTGGCTATATCGGTGAGATTTCAGCTATCATTTCTGAATCAGAAGCATTTGATTACTTGGATGCACCGATCCGCCGTTGTGCGGGGGAAGATGTGCCAATGCCTTACGCACAAAATCTTGAGAATGCAATGATCCCAACAGTTGAAAGCATCAAAGATGCCATTCGTAAAACATACAACAAAGAATAATACATAACATAAATTATGTAATGTTAATTAAATTAGACTAGGAAACTTTGTATCTAGTGATGCAAAGTTCTCTACGTCCTTGATATCTTAGATTAGAGCATGGGCTAAAAGCTCGGAAAAAAGATAAATCTCCTTGACTTCATCGAAGTCTGCGTTGATTTCCTATTTTTCAGTCGCTTTTAAACGCCCTTTGCATCATAAATAGAATAGGAGAGGTCATGGCTGATGATAAGCTAAGAGCGACTCCTGCGGCTAGAAAATTAGCGGATGATCTTGGGATCAACCTCTATGATGTTTCTGGTTCAGGCGCAAACGGTCGTGTCCACAAAGAAGACGTGGAAACATATAAAGACACAAATGTGGTTCGCATTTCACCACTTGCAAAACGAATTGCTTTAGAACACAATATTGCTTGGCAAGAAATCCAAGGAACTGGTCATCGTGGTAAAATTATGAAGAAGGACGTCCTTGCTTTCCTTCCTGAAAATATTGAGAATGAGACCATTAAGTCACCTGCTCAAATTGAGAAAGTCGAAGAAGTTCCTGATAATGTGACACCTTATGGTGAGATCGAGCGGATTCCGATGACACCAATGCGTAAGGTAATCGCTCAACGGATGGTGGAATCTTACTTGACAGCACCAACCTTTACTTTGAACTATGACATTGATATGTCTCAAATGTTGGCCCTTCGTAAGAAGGTATTGGATCCAATCATGGAGGCCACTGGCAAGAAAGTCACTGTAACAGATTTGCTTTCTCTAGCAGTGGTTAAGACCTTGATGAAACATCCATACATCAATGCGTCATTAACAGAAGATGGCAAAACCATCATCACTCACAATTATGTCAACTTAGCGATGGCAGTTGGGATGGACAATGGATTGATGACTCCAGTTGTCTACAATGCTGAAAAGATGACCTTGTCAGAGTTGGTCGTAGCCTTCAAGGATGTTATCGGACGTACCTTGGATGGTAAGCTTGCTCCAAGTGAATTGCAAAACTCAACCTTTACCATCAGTAACTTGGGAATGTTTGGCGTTCAATCATTTGGACCAATTATCAACCAACCAAATTCTGCCATCCTTGGCGTTAGTGCAACGGTTGAAAAACCAGTGGTTGTGAATGGTGAAATTGTTATTCGTCCAATCATGAGCTTGGGCTTGACCATTGACCACCGAGTAGTCGATGGGATGGCTGGTGCCAAATTCATGAAAGACTTGAAAGCCTTGATTGAAGACCCGATTTCAATGTTGGTCTAATCAACGAGAGAGAATAGAAACAAGAAAAAGAGGGAAATAAAATGGCCTTAGAAGTAATTATGCCGAAAGCCGGCGTAGATATGACCGAAGGACAAATCGTTCAGTGGAATAAAAAAGTTGGCGAATTTGTAAAAGAAGGAGAAGTTCTCCTTGAAATCATGACAGACAAAGTCAGCATGGAGTTGGAAGCGGAAGAAGACGGTTACTTGATTGCTATCTTGAAAGGGGACGGCGAAACTGTTCCTGTAACAGAAGTGATCGGTTACCTTGGTGAAGAAGGGGAAAACATCCCTACAGCTGGAGCAGTAGCACCAGAAGCGAGTCCAGCACCAGCCACAGTAAGTGCTTCAAACGATGACAATAAGAGCGATGATGCTTATGATATCGTAGTAATCGGTGGGGGTCCTGCTGGTTACGTATCTGCTATTAAGGCAGCTCAATTAGGTGGTAAGGTTGCACTCGTTGAGAAATCTGAACTTGGTGGAACGTGCTTGAACCGCGGATGTATCCCAACTAAGACTTACCTCCACAACGCTGAAATCATTGAAAATATTGGTCATGCGGCAAACCGTGGTATTATCATTGAAAATCCAAGTTTCTCAGTGGATATGGATAAGGTTCTTGAAACCAAGAACAAGGTCGTAAATACCTTGGTTGGTGGTGTTGCTGGACTTCTTCGTAGCTACGGAGTGGATGTTCATAAGGGTATCGGTACCATTACGAAAGATAAGAATGTCTTGGTCAATGGCTCAGAATTGCTTGAAACCAAGAAAATCATCCTTGCTGGTGGTTCAAAAGTTAGCAAGATTAACGTTCCAGGTATGGAATCATCCCTTGTCATGACCAGTGACGACATCCTTGAAATGAATGAAGTTCCAGAAAGCCTTGTCATCATCGGTGGTGGGGTTGTTGGTATCGAACTTGGTCAAGCCTTCATGACCTTTGGTTCAAAAGTTACTGTTATCGAAATGATGGACCGTATTGTTCCAGCTATGGATGCAGAAGTATCTAAGAACCTTCGCTTGATCCTTGAACGCAAGGGTATGACCATCTTGACGGATACGAAATTGCAAGAAATCATTGAAGAAGATGGCAAACTCCGTATCAAGGTTGAAGGAAAAGATGATATCATCGCAAACAAAGCTCTTCTTTCAATCGGTCGTGTTCCAGATCTTGAAGGAATCGGTGAAGTCGAGTTTGAATTAGACCGTGGTCGTATCAAGGTTAACGAATACATGGAAACTTCTGTTCCAGGTATCTATGCACCAGGTGATATCAACGGTACTAAGATGTTGGCCCATGCTGCCTTCCGTATGGGTGAAGTGGCAGCTGAAAATGCTCTTAAGGGAAATCATGCTGTTGCAAAATTGAACTTGACTCCTGCAGCCATCTACACACTTCCAGAAGTGGCGGCTGTTGGTTTGACAGAAGAACAAGCTCGTGAGAAATACGACGTTCAAATCGGTAAATTTAACTTTGCGGCGAACGGTCGTGCCATTGCATCAGATGCGGCTCAAGGCTTTGTTAAAGTCATTGCAGACAAGAAATACGGTGAAGTTCTTGGGGTTCATATCATTGGTCCTGCAGCAGCTGAATTGATCAACGAAGCTTCAACCATCATTGAGATGGAAATCACTGTGGAAGAAATGCTCAAGACCATTCATGGTCACCCAACCTTCTCAGAAGTGATGTACGAAGCCTTTGCGGATGTACTTGGCTTGGCAGTTCACTCACCTAAGAAGAAATAATACTATTCTTTCAACTAAATTTTCTTAAAGTAGTACGGACGGCAGCGACCTCTCTTAGAGTTCCATGCCTAAAAATTGAGCCACTTGTCTCAATTTTTCCGAGAAATGTAACGAGTTATCGTTACATTTCTTTTTACTACTTCAGAAATTCAAGTGAAATTCAACTATTTCTGTCTAATGCTTATCTTACTATGAGTAGGATTTATAAAACGAATTTTTGGAATTACTATGAAATACATTATTAATTATTCAAATGATACTGCTTTTAATATTGCTTTAGAAGAGTATGCTTTTAAGCACCTCTTGGATGAGGATCAAATCTTCCTTCTTTGGATTAACAAACCTTCGATTATCGTTGGTCGTCACCAAAATACCATCGAAGAAATCAACCGTGACTATGTTCGGGAGCATGGGATTGAAGTGGTTCGCCGAATCAGTGGTGGTGGGGCTGTTTATCACGATTTGAACAATCTCAACTACACCATCATTTCAAAAGAAGATGAAAACAAGGCCTTTGATTTCAAGAGCTTCTCAACTCCTGTGATCAACACCTTGGCTCAACTTGGGGTTAAGGCTGAATTCACGGGTCGTAACGACTTAGAGATTGATGGCAAGAAATTCTGTGGAAATGCCCAAGCTTACATCAATGGTCGGATCATGCACCATGGTTGCCTTCTTTTTGACGTTGATTTGTCAGTCCTTGCTAATGCGCTTAAGGTGTCTAAAGACAAGTTTGAGTCCAAAGGGGTTAAATCAGTCCGTGCTCGTGTGACCAATATCATCGATGAGTTGCCAGAAAAAATCACGGTTGAAGAGTTCCGTGACTTGCTTTTGGACTACATGAAGAAAGAATACCCTGAGATGACAGAATATGTCTTCTCGGATGAAGAATTGGCTGAAATCAATCGTATCAAGGAAACCAAGTTTGGTACCTGGGATTGGAACTATGGAAAGTCTCCTGAATACAATGTCCGTCGTGGCACTAAATTCCCTAGCGGTAAGGTTGAAATCTTCGCAAACGTCATTGAATCCAAAATTCAAGATATCAAGATTTACGGTGACTTCTTTGGTATCGAAGACGTAGCAGCAGTAGAAGATATCCTTCGTGGTGTCAAATACGAACGCGAAGACGTCCTCAAAGCCCTTCAAACCATTAACCTAGGTCGTTACTTCGCAGGTATCACTGCAGAGGAAATTGCTGAAGCAGTGGTTGAATAAAGTCGTAAGAGATTCGCAGAAGCGGGTCTCTTTTTTGAAACTAGTTTCACATAGAAATTATTGTTTTACTAAGGATTTTGTAGTATAGTAAAGGTGGAAAAATGTATTCGATTACAAAAATATAAATATGATTTTTTAATACTCAGTAACCACTAAACAACGAAATTAATTGACTAGCTAGGTATTACTTTCCTTTTCTGCTTTAGAAAGTGTGATGATATGAAACGTGTCTTTATTATTTTATCAAACCTTTTCATCTCTAGCTTTTTGATTTGGATTGCCTTTATTTCTCCAAATACGGTTATCCACCGCAGTCTTCCGGTAGTAGGTGTGGTAAGACAAGAAAAGAGCATCAAATATGAAGACTTATCTACCTCTTTAGATCTCTTGGCAAGGGAAAATCATAGTATAATTGCTCGTCAGATACAAAGAACAGATTCTAAAGGGCAGGTTGTTTTCACCTATGATATCTACGGAGAGGGAAAACTTCCTTCTGGAATTAAAAGAGAGAAGAAAGAACTGGCTGCCAATGAAAGCCTGGTAGTGAATTATTATGTATTAACAGGTGATTTAGAAACTGAAAAGCTGGATCAAACGCTTCATACTCTTGGTTTCTCACAAACTTTTATAGAGAAACCAAATCCTCTGCAGACCTTTATTGCCTTTTTTGGCTCAGGTTCACAATCACTTGCCTTGGTTATTTTTATCATTAGTTTTAGCGCTTTGACGATTATCCAGAAAACACTTGAAATGAGAAGCGCTGGGATTCGATATATCTCAGGAATGAGACGCTTGCAGCTTTTCGGACATTCTTTAAAAGATGATAGTATAGAGTTGCTTTTGGGATGTATTGGCGCAAGTATAATGGGTGCGGTTCTGATTTATTCCTTTCAATTAACACCTTTTACCTATTCCGTCATCATTTCGAGTAGTATTATTTACAATGGGATGTTACTTATTTTATCTGCTATCTTATCCTTCCTCTTTGCATATAGTATTCAAACAATGCATTTAGTCACCCTTCTAAAAGGGAAAGTTCCATTAAAGCGCATTTTGCTCTTCCTCTTTATTTGTCAATTTCTTGCTGTCACACTAATTGGTCTTGCAGTTCATCGAATCAGTATTTATGGATCCGTCTGGCAAACTTACCAAGAGGGAAGTGAGGCTTGGTCTAAACAATCAAATTGGGTTCAAATTAGTACAAATCGAGAATATTTCTATCAGATTACCAGCAAAGAGACTATGAAGGAAAATGGTAAGAAATGGTCTAAGCTCATCGAGTCTGGTATTGAAAATGGTGGTCTTTTAGCTTATCATAATCTCGTATCTTTTAGCTCAAAAGGAGTTATGACGGATCCTAGTACAGGTAAAGAGTTTTCAATTACAGATTATGATCCTCTTGCACGAACTCTCTATGTAACTCCAAATTATCTTGATATTCAGAATGTTCCAGTTTCTCCTGAAGGAAAAGATCACTTAAATCATTTACAAGCAGGAAAATTTGGTCTCTTACTTCCGGAAAAACTAAAAAGTCGTGAAGAGGAGATGATCAAACGATATGAAGATTATCTATCTCCTCGAGATGATCAAGGGAACATCGCTTTATCGATGAAAGCACGGGTAACCTATCTTCCTAACAACCAAAAACGATTTATCTACAACAATACACCAATCAGCTATAAGCAATTCTTTACCGATCCGGTTTTAGTGATTGTTCAACCTGAAAGTTTTGGAGGCTACGAGAATCCTTATTTCACCCAACTAAATTCCTACCTTTATTTTAATGGACTTGAGAATAGTAAGAAGCTCGTTGCTGAGTATGATCTTGAAAAAAATGTTAGTCAATATGACTATGCGGCGTCTGTATACCAGCAGATGATCCAATCCATTCAATTAGAGAATCTCATTATCATTGCAGGAGGAATCTTTGCAATAGCTACTTCCATACTACTCTTTAACACCATGAATTTCCTCTATTTTGAAGAGTTTAGAAGACCAATCTTCTTGAAGAAGATTGCAGGTCTAGGATTTGTAAACATTCACCAAATGATTTTGCTTTCAGAAAGTATCCTCTTACTATTAGGAAGCCTCCTGACATTCCTTCTCACTCAAGAATGGTGGATTGCTCTTGCCACTCTCTTGCTATTTATTACTAATGCTTGGTTCATTCTCCTATACCGGTCTCATAAAGAAGACCACTTGCTAGCCACTGTATTGAAAGGAGCCTAATATGATTAGCATAGAACATTTAACCAAATCATTTGGCCAACGAACAGTCTTTCAAGATTTGAGTTTGCAGTTTACAGCTGGAAAAGTTTATGCTCTGATCGGAAATAGTGGGTGTGGTAAAACAACCTTGCTTAATATCTTGGCGAAGTTAGAGCCTTATGAAGAAGGGAGTATAAGCTATCAAGGGCAAGAACTGAAACAAATCAAACAGCATCACTTTTTTAAGCATGAATTAGGCTATCTCTTTCAAAACTTTGGCCTACTTGAAAACGAGACTATCGCTAAAAATTTAGACTTGGGATTGATTGGGCAAAAATTAACGAAAAAAGAGAAGAAGCAGCAAGAAGAAGAAGTGCTCAAAAAAGTAGGATTGGCTTACCTAGCTCTGGATCAAAAGATTTATGAATTATCGGGGGGAGAGGCGCAACGTGTCGCATTAGCTAAAGTTATTTTAAAAGATCCACCTTTGATTTTAGCGGATGAACTAACTGCAGCACTGGATCCAGAAACCTCACAAGAGGTGATGGACTTGCTCTTAATGTTAAAGAATCAAGAGCGTATAATCATTATTGCAACCCATAATCCAGTGATTTGGGAACAAGCTGACGAAGTGATAAGGCTTAACTAGTTCATGGTTGAAAAATGGTAGGATCTTCTAGTTTATCTTTTATAGCTATTCAGAGGAAAAGCTGATGAAAAAAGATTATGTCAAACAAAAATTTTTAAGTTTTATCATCAAAAGTTAGTTCATGACACGGCCTCTTTTCTTGATATTCAAAAATAATGAGAGTAGAATATAGAAGAAATCTGAACACAAAAGGGGATCATATTCAATGATGAAAATTCCAGTTGAAAATCTTGGTCTATTTGAACAGTTAGATCGTATAGTAGTGGCTTTTTTTAGAAAGAAACAATCTTCAAGTCCTTATGATTTGAATGTCAGTATTACACAAGAACACCTTGACCAGAAAAAGCAAGAGCTCGAACCATTAGGCTATCAAGCTGTCCAACTACCATTAGGAATGGCTTTAGATAATATCATTCAGCAACCTCATTATAAAAATTTAATCCTTGGCGGACTTGCTCCCGACGAAATTATAGTCAGCAAAGAAGAATTATTGCCTTTGAAAGATATTGTGGATAGTTTTTGTATTATGTACGCTGCAGCGAATAACAGACTGGAAAATAGTAAGGCTTATGAATTAATGAAAGATAAGACGGTTTATTTTATTGGTAAACTATTTACAGATTTTCCAAAAGCCGGTGATGAAATTGCTTATTTAGGAATTGATCGAATAGCGACTGATGGTACACCATATGAAGCAGTTAAATGCTTTCTAACGGAAGAGAGTGCAGAGAAGTTCAATGGTGAAAAAAGACCTGTCACCCCTGCAAACTTGGCCTATCTAAAATCATTCTGGGGAAAACCAGTCATTATTGAGCCACACCGTAATTATTGGATTGAATTTTTATAGAAAGTATAAAAGAGCGGTAGACATTCAAAAAATCTATCGCTCTTTTTAAAACTAATATATTACATAATTTACGTTATGTAATTTTATAAACTATCCAAGGCATTTTTCTGTTCATCATTAACGATATGCGTATACAAGTCGGTAACTTGGGTGCTAGCATGTCCCAGCTGGTGGCTGACCAAAACCTGTGATTTGGTTGCATCATAGAGACGCGTTGCTAATGTATGGCGAAGCTTGTGGGGTGTCACGCGGACTTTGAAGTCTTCTGAATACTTGGCGACCATCTTTTCCACGCTAGAAGCATCGATCCGGTTTGGAACACCTCGATACAAGGTCAGAAAGAGGGCTGTATCAGTCTTTTCTGTCTTGTAACGTTTGTCTCGAATAGCGAGATATTGCTCTAAATAAGGCTTAGCAAAGGCAGCCACATTGACTGAGTCTCGTTTTCCACCTTTTCGAGTGACGTCAATCACCATCATTTTAAGGTTGAGATCTCGAAGATCTAGGTTAACTGCCTCAGAAAGACGGACACCAGAGGCAAGAAGAAGTGCGATAATGGCTAAATCTCGCTCCTTATTCTTGTTAAAGGACGATAAGGCTCGATTTGAGAGAGTTTTAGGGTATTCCTCATCTATATAATTCAAAAATCCCTCTGTTTCATCACCTAAAAAGAGCTTTTGCTTGATATTTTCAGCTCGCGCAGCCAAGGTTTCTTTCTTTTTCTTGGTAGCAACCTTCTTCATGACATTGCGATAGAAATAAGGTTCACCTTGTTCATTTTCAACCTCCTCAGTCAAGTACTTATAAAGACTAGAAAGTGCCGAAAGGGTACGGTTAATGGTTGTTTGAGAAACCCCGTTTTTCGTCGTATTGGCATTGAGCAGTGGACGTTCACGCAAGTAAAGAATAAAAGATTCCATGTCTTTCTTGGTCATGTGCTCCAGAACGTCTAAGGGAATATTGACCATGGTGTCAGCATCTGATATGCCAGATTCTAAAACCCAGGTGAAAAATCGATCGTATTCCTTTAAGTATTCGTATAAGGTCGTAAAACTGTACGGAACAGCCAGTTTTGATTGGTAATATTCTAAGACGTACCAAGGCATGACTTGTTTGAGTTTATCGATACGTTCTAATAAGATCTCGCGTTTCATGTTTTTCTCCAAATCTTTCTATACTAGTAGTATAGCATAGCCAGATATATTTTTCAAGAAAATTATAGTTTTTCGGAAAGATGTTGTAGGGTTTATATAGGACTGTTTTGTATCTCTTTCTATACTAGATCACTTTTAAACACAATAAAATCAGCAAATCACATGGATCTACTGATTATTTTCTTCTCTAACTTATTTTTCTACATATTGAAATGGAATCTTGCTACCACAGAGCCAATTATAGACTCGATCATTGACTTGAACGTTCATAGCTTCGTGGGCATATTCTGGCATGATTAAATGCTCTTTTGGACATTCTAATCGATTATAAATGGCAAACTGTGTCACAGGATAACAGACATCATCATCTAGACCGGTAATCATGTGAACCTGTCCTTTGATGCGATGGGCAAAGTTTTTTACATCAATATAGGCCAATGTCTGCATCAAACGATCTTCGGTTTCGTGGAATGGATCATGGAACTTGAAATAACGGAAAAGCTCGTCATAGGCCTCACTGGTGTTCCCGATCTCTAATACTCGTCTGAAGTCTGATAAGAATGGATAAATGGCTACTGTTCGGCAAATTCGTGGATTCAATCCGGCAGCAACCAGAGCTAGGGCACCACCTTGAGAGGCTCCATAGCTGGCGAGTTTGCTGTCGTCTACTTGAGGAAGGCTGGCTACAATTTCAATTAACTGGTAAAGATCCAAGTAGACATCCTTATAAAAGAGCTCCTCAGGACCATCCACGGCTCCGCGGATAATCTGTCCTTTTACCGTATTACCAAGTGGTGAACGGTCACCGTCTGTTGAATAGCCTGACTGCCCTCTTACGTCCATAGACACAACACCATGGCCGGCTACTGTATAAGCCAGCATATCAGCCCAATCCCAACAACGACCCATATAGCCATGAAAATGGAAAATGACGGGAACCTTTTTATCCGTTTTTGGAAAAACAACCCGCGCATAAACTAGTCCATCTCGTGTTCCTTTAAAGGTTAATTCATAACAAATCACATTTGGAATGCTGAAATCTCGTTCTTCGAGCTTGTATTCAGGCAGTTCAGTCATCTTTGCTAGGGCTTGATCCCAAAAAGCATCAAAATCTGCGGGAACCTCATCCCGTCCCTTGTAATCTTTCATTGTTTCTAATAATTTGGGATCTTTCATAAAATCCTCCTTAAGTATGTGTAATCGCTACCAAAAATGTATCATATTTACTTAAGGATTGCAAGAGACAAACAAAAATTACATAACCGAAATTATGTAATTTCACTATAGATTCAAAAATAGACTTAATTGTTTCACTAGATCTGGATTAGTGGGTAAAGCTGAATGATGAGCCTTACGACCGTTTAAATTCACTTCTGTATAGGTTTGATTGTCAAAAATAGATTGTGCTGCTTGGGCACTAGAGAGAGGGACGATGCCATCTGATTTCCCAGCAAAGCTACCCACAAAGTTAAGGACCTCTACTTCTTTATCTAATCGATGCTTCCATTTTTGAAAATCATCATACATCTCTTGGTTGAATTGGTAAGGACTACCAATAATAGCGAGCTTCCTTACGGTCAGTTTTTTCTTTTCTAAAAAGCCACTTTCCAATAAACCAGTCAAAACTAGTCCACCATTGGAGTGCCCAACTGCCTTGAACTCTGTAAAATAATAGTGATCAAGAAGATAGGTTAAAGCAATCTTAAGGGATTCGATTTGCTGCTTGATATTGCTGTAGCCGTCTCGATTGTTCTCGAAGCCAATCACAATCATCGGATTCGGCTCTTTCGTATTCAGTCTTCCTTCCATCTCTATAGAATCATCTTTGTTGACTTTTATTTTTAAAAGACTTTGCTTTTTTCTAGAAAAGCGATGGAGCATGCGGATGGTTCCGTTGAATCGCTGGATACCGGCTGAACTCCCAGGTACAAAGATAATCGGTCTGATGGGTGGTTTCTTTGACCCTTTAGGAAATTCAAAGGGCTTTCTGTGCGAAGAAAACAATCTTGTAAAGAAACGAATGACTTGTTGAATTAGTTTTTTTAACATCTTTCCTCTAGTAGTAGTTTCTAAAAGAACCCAGAACAGTGTGTTCCAGGCCCTCTTATAAACGATTATTTCCGTTTTTTCTTATTTTTGCGCATTTGTTTGGCCATCTTGTTCATCGCCCGTTTCATCATGAATTCACCGGCTTTTCCTTTGAGACCACCACCAAACATTTGGCTCATATCAGGCATTCCAGCGCCTCCACCAAGAGCTGACAAGTCAGGCATCCCTCCTTGTCCCATCATCCCTTCAAGAGCAGACATATCAGGCATTCCACCAGGCATATTCTTCGGCATATTATTTGGATTGAGCCCCATTTGTTTCATCATCTTGTTCATATCGCCAGAGAGGACGCCTTGCATCATCTGTTTGGCTTGGTTAAAGTCCTTGATGAATTTATTGACTTCGACAAAGCTATTTCCTGATCCAGCAGCAATCCGACGGCGACGACTAGGGTTCAACAAATCTGGATTCTCCCGTTCAGCTGGGGTCATAGAAGATACAATGGCGCGTTTCCGAGCAATTTCTCGTTCATCGACCTTGAGGTTCTTCATGGCTGGATTGTTGGCCATCCCTGGAAGCATCTTGAGCAGGTCTTCCATTGGTCCCATGTTTTGAACTTGATCTAATTGATCGATGAAGTCATTAAAATCGAAGGTATTTTCCCGCATCTTCTCAGCGAGTTCAAGGGAACGTTTCTCATCGTATTCTTGAGAAGCCTTCTCGATCAGCGTCAGCATATCCCCCATACCGAGGATCCGACCAGACATGCGGTCTGGGTGGAAGGTTTCGATATCAGTGATTTTTTCACCAGTACCAGTGAACTTGATTGGCTTCCCAGTAATCTGACGGACAGAAAGGGCCGCACCACCACGGGTATCCCCATCAATCTTGGTCAAGATCACCCCGGTCACTTCGAGTTGTTCGTTGAACTCACGCGCCACATTGGCCGCTTCTTGACCGATCATGGCATCGACAACCAAGAGGATTTCATTTGGCTCAGCAAGGGCTTTGACATCACGCAACTCGCCCATGAGTTTTTCATCGATTTGCAGACGACCCGCCGTATCGATCAAGACATAGTCATTGTGGTTGGCTCTCGCTTGCTCCAAACCTTGACGAACGATCTCCACTGCAGGGACTTCTGTACCAAGTGAAAAGACAGGGACATTGATTTGTTGACCAAGAGTCTTTAACTGATCAATGGCAGCTGGACGATAGATATCGGCTGCAATCATCAAAGGACGTGCATTTTCTTCCTTGACCAATTTGTTAGCCAATTTACCAGCAAAGGTTGTTTTACCAGCCCCTTGAAGACCGACCATCATGATAATGGTTGGAATCTTTGGAGATTTGATAATGTCTGCTGTCTCAGAACCCAAAATCGCTGTCAATTCTTCATCGACAATCTTGACGATTTGTTGGGCAGGGTTGAGGGTTTCGATGACCTCATGACCTACGGCCCGCTCGCGGACGCGTTTGATAAAGTCTTTTACAACTGGAAGGGCAACGTCGGCCTCTAAGAGGGCTAGACGAATCTCTTTGGTCGCCTCTTGGACATCCGCTTCAGAGATTTTCCCTTTCTTACGAAGATTTTTAAAGACGTTCTGTAAACGTTCGGTTAAACTTTCAAATGCCATTATTTTCTCCTATTTTTTCAATTCAGTGGATATCGTCCGAAATGTTGCAAACATTCTAGTTCTTCGGGTGTGACTTCTTTCATGATTTCATTTGGATATCCCCAACAGCTAAAACCTATTTGCATAGCTTTGGAGATATCATTGGGCGAGATAATCTGTAGTCGAGTAGGAAATACTTCCTCTGCTACTAATAGTTTGCAAGGTATTCCTTGATAAATGACGAGACTGCTCATAATCACTCCCGATTGTCAATGCTTGATAAAATTTCAACCTGCTCTTGTAGAAAAGTATCTTCCGGATAGCGTTCTAAAATCTGATCAAAAATCTGGCTGCGTACAATGTAGTCAGAGTACATATGCAACTTCATCTCATAATCCTCTAGAATCTTCTCTGTCCGCTTGATATTGTCATAAACCGCCTGACGACTGACCCCAAACTCTTCTGCAATCTCAGCCAAGCTGTAGTCATCTGCGTAATAGAGCTCGATATAATTCATTTGCTTGTCTGTCAAGAGCGCTGCATAAAACTCAAAGAGCGCATTCATTCGGTTGGTTTTCTCAATTTCCATACCTTTCATTATATCAAAAAAGCCCGCCAAAGACTAGCGGGACTTACCTATTTTGACTCACGAGAAACAAGAAAGTCAGATTCTAAATGGTCTAAAACTAGATTGATGTTTCCTAGCGAAAGACTTCTGTGAATTACGTAATATAAATTATGTAAATCTAATTATTTTCTAAGTAAAACTCAAAGCGTTCTCCAACATATTGGCTCTTTACATACTCAAAAGCGACACCATTATCAAAATAAGAAACCTGGGTCAAACCAAGGATGGCCTGTCCTTTGGGGATTTCTAAGTAGTGGGCGATCTTTTCTTTGGCCAAGCGTGCGTAGATGGTTTGTTGAGATTTGCCAATTCGAAAGCCGTGCTTTTCCAAGGTTTGGAAGAAATGACTGGTCACTTCTTCTTTTTTGAAGTTCTTGATAAATTTCTCTGGGATGGATGTAACTTCATAAACGACTGGTACACCATCCGCATAACGAACCCGTTCCATTCGAACAATTGTTTCGGTCTTGTCGATACCAAGCTTATCTACTTCTTGAAGGCTAGGAATGGTACGTTTGTAGGAAATAACCTGTGTCGAAGGGATCTTCCCCTGTGCCTTCATGATTTCAGTAAAACTAGTCGTCCCCCGCATCTTTTCCTGGACGCGCGTGCTAGCGACAAAGGTACCACTACCAACACGGCGCTCCAGTACTCCTTCTTCTACCAAGAGTGTAATAGCTTGACGGAGGGTCATGCGACTCACTTGGAACTTCTCAGCCAAGTCCCGCTCACTAGGGAGGCGTTGTCCAATTTTCCAGATTTTCTGGTCAATTTCGGCTTTAATTTGATCGTGAATTTGTATGTAAGCTGGAATCATCTTGCTACTCTTTCTGTGTGTTATAACCTATTGTAGCGCAATTTTGTTAAATCTTCAATCCTAGTCAGTCTTGATTGGTAATGAAGGGGCTTTTGTGTTAGAATAGAGGAAAAGAATTTTCTAGAAGAAGGGGAAAAGATGACAAACCTATCAACTGATTTGCATGATGTTGAAAAAATCATCGTGCTTGACTACGGTAGCCAGTACAATCAGCTCATCTCTCGTCGTATTCGTGAGATCGGTGTCTTTTCAGAATTGAAGAGTCACAAGATTACTGCAGCTGAAGTGCGTGAAATCAATCCAGTTGGGATCGTTCTTTCAGGCGGACCAAACTCAGTGTATGAAGAAGGATCTTTTGACATTGATCCTGAAATTTTTGAACTTGGAATTCCAATTTTGGGAATCTGCTACGGGATGCAGTTATTGACACACAAACTTGGAGGAAAGGTTGTTCCTGCAGGTGATGCTGGTAACCGTGAATACGGTCAATCTGAGCTTAGCTTGACGGAGTCTTCTGCTCTCTTTGCAGGCACACCGGATAAACAATTGGTCTTGATGAGCCACGGGGATGCTGTTACAGAAATTCCTGCTGACTTTGTTCGTACAGGTACTTCTGCTGACTGTCCGTATGCATCGATTGAAAACCCAGATAAGAAAATCTATGGTATCCAATTCCACCCAGAGGTTCGTCACTCAGTACATGGCTATGATATCCTTCGTAACTTTGCCTTGAATATCTGTGGTGCCAAAGGCGATTGGACCATGGATAATTTCATCGAGATGCAAATCAAACAAATCCGTGAAAAAGTTGGAGACAAACGTGTTCTCCTTGGACTTTCTGGTGGTGTTGACTCTTCTGTAGTTGGGGTTCTTCTCCAAAAAGCCATCGGTGATCAATTGATCTGTATCTTTGTAGACCACGGACTTCTTCGTAAAGGGGAAGCTGACCAAGTGATGGATATGCTTGGTGGTAAGTTTGGTTTGAATATCGTCAAAGCAGACGCTGCTAAACGTTTCCTTGATAAATTGGCTGGTGTATCTGACCCTGAACAAAAACGGAAGATTATCGGTAACGAGTTTGTCTATGTCTTTGATGACGAAGCAAGCAAGCTAAAAGATGTGAAATTCCTTGCTCAAGGTACACTTTATACAGACGTCATCGAGTCAGGTACAGATACTGCTCAAACCATCAAGTCTCACCACAATGTGGGTGGACTTCCAGAAGACATGCAGTTTGAACTGATTGAGCCACTCAACACACTTTACAAGGATGAAGTTCGTGCTCTCGGTACAGAGCTTGGCATGCCAGACCACATCGTATGGCGCCAACCATTCCCAGGACCAGGTCTTGCGATCCGTGTCATGGGTGAAATCACGGAAGAGAAACTTGAAACTGTTCGTGAGTCAGATGCTATCCTTCGTGAAGAAATTGCCAAAGCAGGTCTTGACCGCGATATTTGGCAATACTTCACTGTTAACACTGGCGTTCGTTCTGTAGGTGTTATGGGTGATGGTCGTACTTACGACTATACCATTGCCATCCGTGCTATCACTTCTATTGATGGAATGACAGCTGACTTTGCCAAAATCCCTTGGGAAGTACTCCAAAAAATCTCTGTACGTATCGTAAACGAAGTTGATCACGTTAACCGTATCGTCTATGATATCACAAGTAAACCACCTGCAACTGTTGAGTGGGAATAGTATATAGTACTAATTTTATGTGATTTAATTACTGAAACAGCATTATAATTACGAATAAAGATCGGAAACCATCAGAACCTATTTTGATGGTTTTCTTAATTTTATATACTGCTCTATATTTTATTATTAAATATAACACCTTAGATACTAATTCTTCTTATATTTTAGTTAAAAATCCAAACAGAACCCTTATATTTTTGAGATATAAAAAGATAGGATTTTGTTGTGTTGTTTTTAATGATATTGACAAAGAATGTAATTTTTATTATAGTTATTATGTTATAAATACTTAATGTTAATTAAGAAATTTCTGTTAAGTATAATAATTAATCTACTAATTTTACGAGGAAATTATGGAAGAAAACAATCAGTTAATCCTAAAAGGTCACCAATTAAATAATTTGTCTAATCATCATTTACAAGATGTTATTTCTATGGCTGTTGCTGAGAAAAAACCTGTAGAATTAGCTTGGAACAACTATTATTCTGCATCAGAAAGAGAACAATATAATGACTATCTGTTTGATCTCGGGCTAACTCAATATCAAATAACAAACTCAATGATTGGACAAAAATTACCTTTTTCTCAAAAAGATGTTGAGGAGGCTATACATAATAAAATTAACGAAAATATTAGTATGGCTGAAAATCGCTTAGCCAAACTTGATAAATCTTGGAAGAATGATAGTAAAATATTCTTAGAAAATCTAAAAGCAGAAAATCCTGAGTACTTTTTAGACTGGTCAAAAGAACAGATTAGTAAAACAAAATCTCCAGGCTTCTTTACATTAAGTCTATCGGCAATGCTATCTGGTTTAGTTTTGTTGTATATTTTTTATATGAATGTATACAGTATGGGTAGTGAGCATTTTTTTCATTGGGTATTAGAACCTTTGATTAGTCTAGTCACGTTGGAATTTTTGGAATATCCATTTTTATCCTTCTCATTCTTTGTAGGATTTGTAATTGCATTTGCAGTTTTATTAACTATCACAAGTCCACTAACTATTTCTCTCTGGGAAAAATTTGTAAGAGATCCTTCAGCAGAATCAAAATCTAAAAAGATTGCTAACGATCGTTATATTCACTCACAAACAGTCTTAAAAGAGTATACAAATAAGCCTCTATCAGAATTTATTGAAAAGAATGTTTATAACCAATTAATTACTGACGCAATCCCTACTGATTATTTAAATAAATTAATTAATGACTATAATAAGAATATAGAATTGCTAAAAACAACTGATGCTTGGAAAAATAGATACCCTAAAGCATCAATTAAAAAGGTTTTCAAGTTAAATGAAAAATTGTCTACGGCTTTACAAGACTATAATAATAGAATTGAAAACGGTACTAGTATGATTGCATTACTACCAAAATCGTATCATGATTCTAAAAGTTTATCAGTTATTTGGCAGTTATTAAACGAGGGACGGGCAGATACATGGAAAGAAAGTGTCAATCTTATGAAAACAGATCAATTCCAAGATCAGATGCTCTACACCATTAATAATCTTTATCAATCAGTTGATAACCTTTCATTTCAACTGGCTAATGATGGTAAGAAATTGCGTGAAAGTCTAGAATTCTCTATTCAGCAACAACACTCTCATTACTCTGAACTGAAACAATCAAATTCTAAACAAAATACTCTATTAGAGCAAAATAATAAATTACTAGAAACGCAAAATAATATGACAAGTGCCCTTTTGATGTCAGAGTTAATCTCTAGATAGATACATAAAAATTTATTTAAATACAAAAAATCACTTGATTTTTCAAGTGATTTTTTGATTTACTACTATAGTCAAAAATGATGAAAATACATATAGAGATTTTTATTTGAATAGTATTTATAAAACATGTATCTTATAGGAAATAATTGATCTATTCATTTCAAAAGTTTGCTATAAATCCGTGCAAATGTTAATATGCTTCCCCATAGTAAACTTAAGATGATTATAATCATTTTTCCAGAACTTACTTCTGCTCCGATAATAAATATATGAAAGAGAGGAGCGAGGCTCATGCACATGTAAATTAGATAAGTAAGGAAATTAACTTCACCAATTCCAATAATAAAATATTTCATGAAGTCTTTCATAGTTTTTTTATCTTTAAGCTTCTTAAAAATTGTATATAAGATGTTTGCTCCACTAAGTCCGATTAATAATTCTATTGGTAAGAAGTAATAAGAAAAAATCAAATGAGAAGTTATTACAAATGAAAATATTAGAATATCTAAAAAAATACTCTTAAATTGAGCTTTAATCAGATGATATAAAAACGCAACCAATATAGAAAGTATAAACATCTTCATAATACATTTCCTGACTTATTTTTTACTTTAAAATATAATTATTTGTGTATATACAACTATTTCTTTCATAATTTATAACAGAATGAGATAATTATTTTCAACATGATAATAGCATAAATTTGTAAGTTCTTCAAGCGTAATTAATTATGATTTAAACTTAATTTGAAGAATCTATTCTAATAGATACATACACTATCTTTAGTATAAGATTTAACTTGATTCTTAAAGAAAACAATGCTATGATAAAGCTATCGTTATTTTTATGAATTATTAAGTAAAATACTTTTAAAGTTTAGGAGAAACAAAATGTCAGAAATTACAGTATCGCGTCAAACAGGTCTTGTAGGTGTATTAATGAAGGTAAACGTTTATATCAATGGAGAATGTGTTGCCAACTTAAGCAAAGACGAAACCGTTATACTTCCGCTTCCTGAAGGGCTTGATATGGTTAAGGTCTACGTAGATCAAAGAGGAGCCTTCACTCGTTCTAAGGAAGTGATCGTAAAAGCTGGTCAAACAGCTATTATTAAAGCTTCAGCTATGAAAACACTTCTAGGTATTTTTGGAAAAATCTTAGGTATTCCTTATCTCTCAATCGAAGTAACAGATTAAAAAGCCAATGAAAATTGGTTTTTTTTAGGACTTAAATTTTTAATATAAGCCTACAGAAAAAGGAAGCAGGTTTTATCCCTTTGCCTCCCAACTAGTTTATCCTTTTTATCTTAAGACTGACTTACGGCTCCTTTAAAAACAGATGGCAGTTTGCTCCATAAAAAAACAAGGGATTCTTCCCTTGTTTAGAGTGACTGCTTGTATTAGAACCAGGAAAATAGTTTCATGATGAACTGATTCATTTCAACGAGACGTGAATAATAATAATTTCCCCCATTAACGTAGAGCTCTGAGCCATGTAAAAATGAAATAGGATGGAGATAAAGATAGGTCTTCCCTGTGACATTTCCAAGACTTGGCGCAACCACTTCTTTTGAGTATTTACGAGATAATTCAAGGCTGTTTTTCCCGCCATTTTTTTCTACATATTCAATGTAATCCTGTCCGAAATTATAAGCCTGAACAGCTGTCCAAGGATCGACTCCCTTCTCCTTTGCTTTTCGCAGATTCTCAGAGAGGGTTTGAATTCCTTGGCGGATACTTTCTTTGTTATTGGTGATAGAATTTGTCTGGCCTGTTGCACTTTCACTGGCCTGCATGACATCATCTTCCTTGCCTTTGGTCTCTGTATAAATCATAGCAAGGATCAGATCTTCATTCGTACCAGTATCTTCCTCAGCCAGTACTTCACGCACTAAGGTACGATAAGTCATGACCTGTTTGACATCCCGGTGTATCTGATAGCCCTTGTATATGAAAAAGACGAGCAAGAGGCAAAAGAAAATTTTTATTATTCGTTTCATCATTATTTATTCTGAATGTCCTCTATATTCTTGATGAGGATCGAGTAGGTCCCATTTTCATTCTGGATGAACTCTACCGATTCAGCATCTTCGTAAACATGGTTAGGGACCAAAAGCTCAATTCCGTTTGAAAGGGAGAGTTTTTGGTTTTCAAATTTCTTCAATTGGCGGCTGGCATCAATCTCATCGAAGCGAACAGGATCTGGAATAGTCTCTTTCACCTGATCGACAAAACTGAGTCGAGCCGTTAGGTTGTTATCAAACAAATCATTGGCTAACTTTTCAGGTGACAGTTCATTCTCTTCTTCCAGTTGGTTGAAAATTGCTGATTTGACCTTGGATTGGAACTGAAAATCATCTTGTTGGAAGTTCTCAGCAATCCGTTGGGCTGTTTTTTCGATTTCTTTGATCGATTTTTTAGGTGAAATCTTGGGTTGCTCCTGGAGGAGATTCTCAGAGAAATAGTTCAAGAAATCGCCATTGTACTTGATTCGTTTTTCGATCAAATGGTACTTGCGGCTTTGAAGATTAATGACCAAGGCTTCATCAGCACCCGTTCCAAAGCCAGGTAGATTGTTTTGCGTCAACTTAATCGGATTATCCACTTCCCCACCAAGATGTGTCAAGGTTTCCCGTAAGGCGATCCGAAGAAAGGCAAAATGATCCACCCCTTCTTTTGAGAATTGGATAAACACCAAATCGTTGGTCTTTTGATTCTCAGAGACGACAAATTCTTCTTTCCAGCGATTGGCTAAGGCTACTGAAGTTTCTAGGAGATCATCCGTTATCATCTCAAGGAATGGATTGTCTTCCTTAAAAATGCCGGTCTTCGCCTCATCGGAATAGACCCGCTCAATCTTTTTGCGCAAGTATTCCTCAATTTTGGGGGTGATAATCAGGAATTTGTCTGCAAGATAAAGTTCAGTACCATCTGGGCTAAATTGATGAATGATGGCTTTTTTTACGTAAATGTCCATAAGATGGTTTAGTCCTCGTAAAGTGGGAAGGCATCTGTCAAGGCTTTGACTTGGTTCCGCACTTCTTCTAATACAGCTGGGTTCTCTGCGTTTTTCAAGGTTTTGATCATCAGTTCAGCCACTGTACGGCTTTCCTCTACTCCAAAACCACGCGCTGTGATGGCTGCTGCACCGATCCGAATCCCACTGGTCTTGAATGGTGATAAAGTTTCGTAAGGAATGGAGTTCTTGTTGAGAGTAATGTTGACTTCATCTAGCAAGTTTTGCGCCACTTTCCCATTTTCAACGACTTTCGTCACATCGACAAGGAAAAGGTGGTTCTCAGTTCCGCCTGAAATGACACGGAAATCAGGATCTTGTAAGAAGACATCCGCCATAGCCTGACTGTTTTTAATGACGTTCGCTGCATACTCTTTAAAGGCTGGATCCAGTGCTTCCTTGAAGGCTACTGCTTTAGCTGCGATGACATGCTCCAAAGGTCCTCCTTGAATACCAGGGAAGATAGCTGAATTGATCTTCTTGGCCAAGTCTTCATCATTGGTTAAGATCAAGCCACCACGAGGGCCACGAAGGGTCTTGTGAGTGGTCGTGGTCGTGATATGGGCATAAGGAACTGGACTTGGATGAAGACCTGCCGCTACCAAGCCAGCGATATGGGCCATGTCAACCATGAGCTTGGCTCCTACTGCATCCGCAATCTCACGGAATTTTGAGAAATCAATAATCTGAGAGTAGGCTGATGCACCAGCAACGATGAGTTTTGGCTTCACTTCTTGGGCTTGTTTTAAGATAGCGTCAAAATCCAAGAGTTCTGTTTCGGGATCCACGCTGTAGGATACAAAGTTGTAGGTTTGCCCTGAGAAGCTCACAGAGGCGCCGTGAGTTAAATGTCCCCCTGCAGCCAGATCCATCCCCATAACAGTATCGCCAGGCTCAATCAAGGCCATATAAGCAGCACAGTTGGCCTGACTACCTGAGTGGGGTTGAACATTGGCAAACTTAGCACCAAAAATTTCCTTAGCGCGTTCAATCGCCAAGCTTTCAACGACGTCTACAACATCTGTCCCACCATAGTAACGATGACCAGGGTAACCTTCAGCATATTTATTGGTCAGGATAGACCCTTGTGCAGCCATGACTGCCTTTGAAACGACGTTCTCAGAAGCAATCAACTCGATATTGTTTTGCTGGCGCTCCTCTTCTTTTGCGATGGCATTCCATAGGTCCGCATCATAGGCTTTGTAATCTTCTTTGTCAAAAATCATAGGTCTTCTCCTTTATAAAAAAATATTTATGTACATTATCACTGAGGAAATTCATCATCCTCAAAGGAAAGCTCGGGCACATGTGCAAGCAAATCAGCTTTCGTTATAGAACCTTGCCGCAAAATCCTAGCTTTAGAACCAGAGATATCCAAAATAGTTGAATCTTGGCCAGTCAAGAAGTCATCATCCTCTATACCAGGAACCACTTGATCAAATTTGCTTACAATAGCCTCATACTTTGTTCCACTTGCATGACCTGAAAGATTAGCCGAGGGACCTACCAAAGGGCCGTATTTACGAACTAATTCCAATGTTTTTGGGTGATCCGGAATACGGAAACCAACTGTATCCAATCCTGAATGAATCCAGTCTGGGACCTTGTCATTCGCCTGAAGAATGATAGTGAGAGGCCCTGGTAAGAATGAATCAATCAGTTTTGTTAAATAACTGGGTTGATTTTTCGAATATAGTCTGATATCTTCTTCGCCGGCTACATTTAAATTCAGTGCCTTGTCTCTCGGTCTACGTTTTAACTCGTATATATAATCAACTGCCTCTTGGTCCAAAGCTTTAGCGAAAATACCATAGACTGTTTCAGTTGGCAGAATAACCGCACGGCCTGCTTCTAATTCTTTCTCAATGTTATCCATTGTCTACTACTACCATTCTATCTTGTCCAAATTGGTCTTTCAGAACGCGAACGCGTTTGTTGGGAAATACTTCTTGAAAGAGGTCTTTTACTTTGCCTCCTTGCTTATAGCCGATTTCTAGATAAATCTTTCCATCTGCTGTTAAAACACTTGGTGCCTGTTGGGCAATCTTTTCGTAGATGGCATATCCATCACGATCCGCAAAAAGAGCTAAGTGGGGTTCAGAGGCTAAAACATTGGCTCCAACCTCTTCTACATCATCCCGAGAGATATAGGGTGGGTTGGACACAATCAGGTCATAAGGACCTTCTAGTTCGTCCAGTACATCTGACGACTTGAATTCAAGAACTGCTTCTAGCTGCTTGGCATTTTCTTGAGCAAGGGCTAAAGCTTCTTCTGACACATCGCTAGCTTGAACCTGCCAGGAAGGTCTAGCAAGGGCTAAGCTAATCGCAATGGCGCCACTACCTGTTCCGATATCTAGAACTCGTAAGGCTTCCTCATCGTTTTCCTCAATTATGAGATCCACCAACTCCTCTGTCTCTGGTCGTGGGATCAGCACGCGCTCATCAACTGTAAAAACACGGCCACAAAATTCTGCACTGCCAATAATATACTGGGCAGGGACGTGATGTTTCAACTGCTCAAAGATGGTATCAAGCAAGGCCTGATCCTCTACTTCCACTTCTTTTTGCAAGGCAAGGACAAAGTCTGTAAAGGTCCATTTTTTTAAAGCACGATATGCGAAGGAGAGGCTTTCTGCTTCCTCTCCAACGGCTATTAATGCTTCTTCATACTGGGCTAATAATGGTCCCAACAACATTATTTGTTCAACTCTTCTAGTTTTTGTGTTTGATCATACAAGACCAAGGAATCGACCACTTCGTCTAATTTACCAGATAAGATAGTATCCAGTTTTTGAAGGGTCAAGCCAATCCGGTGGTCGGTCACACGGTTTTGAGGGAAGTTGTAAGTCCGGATCCGCTCTGAACGATCCCCAGTACCGATAGTTGACTTCCGCTCAGCGTCCTGCTCGTCTTGGGCAATCTGAGCAAAGTGGTCAGCCACACGCGCACGGATGATCTTCATGGCTTTTTCGCGGTTCTTCTGTTGCGTCCGTTCTTCCTGCATCTCTACCTTGATATTGGTTGGCAAGTGGACGATACGAACGGCTGTTGCGACCTTGTTGACGTTCTGTCCACCCGCACCAGATGCGTGGTAGATGTCAATCCGAAGATCTTTTGGATCAATGTCGTACTCAACTTCTTCGATTTCTGGCATGACCAGAACGGTTGCTGTAGAGGTATGGACACGCCCTTGGCTTTCTGTCACAGGAACCCGTTGCACCCGGTGGGCACCAGATTCATACTTGAGTTTCGAGTAGACTGATTGACCAGAGACCATGGCTACGACTTCTTTGATCCCGCCAACGCCATTGTAGGAAGCTTCCATGACTTCAAAGCGCCAGCCTTGGCTTTCTGCGTATTTTTGGTACATCTGCAATAGATCACCAGCGAACAATTGGGCTTCGTCTCCTCCTGCTGCCCCACGGATTTCCAAGATAATGTTCTTATCATCGTTTGGATCTTTTGGAAGAAGTAAGATCTTCAGTTTTTCTTCGTATTCTTCTTTTTCAGCCTTAGCATCCTTAAGTTCTTGCTTGGCCATTTCTTCCAAATCAGCGTCTCCACCTGATTCTTTAATCATTTCTTCAGCATCGACGATATTTTGAAGGACTTGTTTGTACTCACGGTAAGCTGTCACCGTGTCACGAGTGGAAGCTTCTTCTTTTGAAAGCTCCATAAAGCGTTTGGTATCAGAGACCACATCTGGGTCACTCAATAACTCTCCTAACTCTTCGTATCGGTCTTCTACAGCTTGTAGTTGATCATAGATATTCATGTTTGCTCCTTAATTCTTGGTTGTTAGATCATAGATTGCTACAATTTCGTTTTCTATGACTTCGCCAGTTTCTTTAAATCCATAATGGAGATAGCAAGATCTCGCTTGATTATTTTCCGGTTCATAAGATAACCAAAGACTTGTTGCTTTTCCAGCTGGCTCTGTTCGAACAAAGTCAATGACTGCATCCATAGTCGGTTTAAAATAGCCTAAACCTTGAAATCGTTTATCGATCATAAAACGAAATAACAAGTAGTTCCCCTTGCTGATCCCAATTTTCTGGTCATAGGCAATCATAACAAAACCAACTAATACTTCCTCATCATAAACTGCTAAGGGAACTATAAAATCACCATTTTTATCATATACATAGGCTTCAGCTAAACTAATGGAATTGGATGCAATAAAATTCCTTTGGTTTGGCTGAACTTCTAGATTTAAAACGTTAAAATAATTCTCTATTGTAATATCTTTTAAACAAATAGACATTATTATCCTCTCTAAAACGTTCTAGACGCTTTCAGTTGGTATATCAGGATTAAAATAATGCTTACGGCAAACCGAGATATAGGTCTCGTGTCCACCGATCTGGATCTGCTCTCCATCGTAGACGGGTTTGCCCGCTTGGGTACGCAAGACCATGGTCGCCTTGCGGGAACAGTATTGGCAGATGGTCTTGATTTCTTCGATCTTGTCGGCTAACAAGAGGAGGTATTTGGAACCTTCAAAGAGTTCATTTCGGAAATCATTTTTGAGGCCAAAAGCCATCACCGGCACATCCATTTCATCAACAACCCTAGCCAAGTCATAGACATGGTGGCGTTTCAAAAACTGAGCTTCATCGATCAAGACACAATAGGGTTTCTCTTCCAAACTTTGGATATAACCGAAGATATCTGTCTCGTCTTCGATGGCCATAGCTTCCCGTTTCATACCAATCCGGCTAGAAACTACTCCCACTCCATCTCGTGTATCGATGGCAGAGGTCATGATGACCACGCCTTTGCCTTGTTCTTCATAATTATGGGCTACCTTCAAAATTTCGATGGTTTTACCTGAGTTCATAGTCCCATATTTATAATATAATTGTGCCATTTTCCTTCTGTTCTCTCTAAAAGTGTTTCATTATATTTTACCATATTTTTGCCCAGCTTTGTATCCTAAAATGTGATAAAATAAGGTTAAGATTTATGAAGGAGGTGGCGCAATGCCATTTGTACGTATTGATTTATTCGAAGGGCGCACATTGGAGCAAAAGAAAGCTTTGGCCAAGGAAGTAACCGAGGCTGTCGTTCGGAATACAGGTGCTCCCCAATCTGCTGTCCATGTCATTATTAATGATATGCCTGAAGGAACCTACTTCCCTCAAGGTGAGATGCGCACTAAATAAGAGAGTGGGACAGAAATAGGTAATTCGTTAGAATTCGATTTCGTCGTCCCACCTCCGCACAGTTGAGTAGGGCTGTAAAAGCTGATGAAATCAGCGAAGTAGAGCCCACTCAACCACTGCGTTTTGCTCGATAATCCAAAGACAATTGAGAGGCTAGGACTTTTGTCCCAGCCTCTTTTAGGAAATTTGGTATTTCTTTTGAATCTGCCATAGTCGCATCTGGTAACAAATACCACTAACGACAATACTAGAAATTAAGCCAATCCAGTAAGCATACGGACCTAGGTTAGTGACATGGTCTAAAAAGATCCCCAAGGGAATAGAGACACACCAGTAACTAAAGACACCAAGTAAGAAGGGAACGGTAGTATCCTTGTACCCCCGAAGAATCCCTTGAATCGGTGCTGCGACTGTATCTGCTATTTGGAACAGCAGGCTATAGGTCATGAAAATGGCTGTCTGATGAATAAATTCTGAGTCAGTTCCATAGAGACCCGCCACTTGATAGCGATACAGATAGAGGAAAGTAAGGGTAAAGAAGGAAAACCCAAAGGCTGTCCAGCGTCCAATCCGACAATATTGACGAACGACATCGGGACGCCCAGACCCAATCTCAAAGGAAACGATAATAGCCATGGTATTGGAGATACTAGCTGGGAAAGCGTACATAAGGGTTGAGAAGTTCATAGCCGACTGGTGACTGGCAATAGTCATTGATGGGAATTTAGCCATGAGCAAGCCCACTACAGAGAAAATAATCACTTCTGCAAACACAATCCCTCCAATCGGTAAGCCGAGTCGGATCGTCTCTTTCATCTCTTTGAGGTTGAGAGGTTGGATCTTCCATAGTTGGTAGATAGCTACTTTAGGATGTTTGAAAAGAATCAAGAAAGCAATGATGAGGAGAACCCAGTAAGCTAAGGATGTCCCCAGTCCTGCTCCTGCTCCTCCTAGCTCAGGTAGACCAAAAGCTCCATAGATCAACATGTAGTTAAAACTTGCATTTAAAGGCAATAAGAGGAGCATGAGGTACATGGACAAGCGAGTGAGCCCCAAGGTATCCAGCAAGGAACGGACCACACTAAAGAGTAAAAGTGGCAAAATCCCTAGAGAGAGAAAGGCTAAATAATGGGTTGCGATCCCAGCTACGACACTTTCTAGACCAATTTTTCTTAAGACGATTGGTGCAATCAGCAAGACAAAAGCAATCAAAAGGACAGCCATCATGAAAGAGAGATAGATAAATTGATAAAAATCAGAAGCGATTCGTTTTTTATTTCCCTGTCCTAAATGATGACCGATAATCGGTGTTAAAGCTGATACAATTCCCGTTAAAAAGGTAAAAAATGGATTCCAGAGACTTGTGGCAGTCGAGACTCCAGCTAAGTCTAAGGTATTGTATTGTCCCGTCATGGCTGTATCCACAAAACTAGCAGAGTAGTTGGCAAGTTGATAGACCAGGAGGGGGATAAATAGACTGATAAACAAGCGCAAGCGCTCTTTAAAATGATGGGTTAGATACATGGTAGGACTCTCTTCTTATCATGGTGAAATTTTCTCTTACCACTCTACTATATGTCTCCTTAAATGTCAAAAAAATTAAAAAACTGAAGATCTAACGGATCCTCAGTTTTTTAGATTATTTTTTGTTGCGGTTTAAGATGGCGTTCAGAATGATAGCCAAGACACTGGCAACAACAATTCCGTTTGCAAAGAACATTTTAAAGGCACTTGGTAGGCCATTAAAGAGGGTGCTGTTGTTCAATCCTACCCCTGCTGCGATCGATACAGCTGCGATGAGGAAATTGTGCTCATTGTGCTCAAAATCAACACGCGCAAGGATCTGCATCCCTTGAATAGACACAAAACCAAACATGACTAGCATAGCTCCACCAAGTACTGGACTTGGAATGATTTGCGCCAAAGCTCCAAACTTAGGCAGGAGACCAAGAAGAACGAGGAAGCCAGCCGCGTAGTAGATTGGAAGACGGGTCTTGATACCAGACAATTTCACCAAGCCGACATTTTGTGAGAATCCAGTGTATGGGAAGGTATTGAAGATGCCGCCAAGAAGGACGGCCAAACCTTCAGCGCGGTAACCATTACGGAGGCGCGTGCTATCAATTGGATCTTTGGTAATATCTGATAGGGCAAGATAGACACCAGTCGATTCGACCATGGAAACAGTTGCGATGATACACATCATGACGATTGAAGTGATTTCAAACTTGGGAGCTCCAAAGAAGAATGGTGTTGGAACGTGAACAACTGGAGCTTGTGCTACTGGTGCGAAGTCCACCAAGCCCATTGAAGCTGCGATGGCTGTCCCAACGATCAACCCAATCAAAATAGAGATGGATTTGATAAAGCCAGTTGTATAGATGTTAACCACCAGAATGATGAGAATGGTAATCACGGCCAAGATCAGACTTTGAACTGTTGGTTCTTCAGCATTGTTACCCATGTTTCCAATGGCGACTGGAATCAATGTCAAACCAATGGTCGTAATGACAGATCCCGTCACAATGGATGGGAAAAGGTTAGCGATTTTAGAGAAGAAACCTGAGACCAGAACCACATAAATCCCGGAAACAATCAAGGCACCAAACATGGCACCACTACCATGACTAGCCCCAATCATGCTGAGAGGTGCCACAGACTGGAAGGCAACCCCAAGGACGACTGGAAGACCAATCCCGAAGTATTTGTTTAATTGCAATTGCAGGAAGGTGGCTACCCCACACATAAAGATATCTGTGGAAATGAGATAGGTCAATTGTTGGGCATTATAACCCAAAGCACCTGCAATCATGATCGGTACTAAAATAGAGCCCGAATACATAGCCAATAGGTGCTGCAAGCCTAGAATGGCCGCCTGTGAATGGTTTTCTTGTTTTTGCATTAGATGTCTGCCTCCTTAAATACAACCTGACCATTTTCAAAACGGTCCAAACGAGCAAGTGAAACAACTGGGTAGCCGAGTTCTTCTAGCAATCCACGGCCATCTTGGAAGGATTTCTCGATGACGATACCGACTGCTTCTACAATCGCACCAGCTTGTTCGATAATCTGGATCAAGCCTTTAGCTGCTTGGCCATTTGCTAGAAAGTCATCGACGATTAAGACGCGATCATCAGGTGTTAAAAACTTGCTAGCAATGGAAACCGTACTGGTCACTTGCTTGGTAAAGGAATAGACTTCTGCAGTCAAAATCCCTTCATTCATGGTAATATTCTTGGCTTTTTTGGCAAAGATCATGGGGAGTTCCAAAGCTTCTGATACATAAAGGGCAGGTGCAATTCCTGAAGCTTCAATGGTCACAACCTTGGTCAAACCAGCATCTTTAAAGCGGTCCGCAAAAGCCTTCCCAATTTCTTTCATCAACTGGTAATCCACTTGGTGGGTCAAGAAGGAATCGACCTTGAGGATGTTTTCTCCCAGGACATTTCCGTCTTTCAATATGCGTTCTTCTAATAATTTCATGTTTTCTCCTAAACAGTTTGGAACAAAAAATAGAGACTTACCAAGTAAGCCTCTACAGAATCCAAGTATCCCTGGATCAATCTAGGACTTACTTATTGTTAGGTGTTCCGGCACCTTGTAGAGACCTTGCGCCAATCCGCAAGATAAATAAGTAATTGTAGTTTTAATGAGAGTCACCATTCCAGATAGAATTCTTTACGATGACATAATCGACATGCTTGAGATCAGCAACCTTGCGACCACCAGCATAGGAAATAGAGCTTTGCAAGTCTTGCTCCATCTCTGTCAAGGTATCTTGAAGATGGCCTTTGGCTGGTAGGAGGATTTTCTTGCCTTCAACATTTTTATAGGCCCCTTTTTGGTACTCGGAAGCAGATCCGTAATACTCTTTAAAGGATTCCCCATCTACTTCAACGGTTTTCCCTGGGCTTTCAATATGACCTGCAAAGAGAGAGCCAATCATGACCATGCTAGCACCAAAACGAATGGATTTAGCAATATCTCCATGGGTCCGAATGCCACCATCCGCAATAATGGGCTTGCGCGCTGCTTTTGAACACCAACGAAGGGCGGCTAACTGCCAACCGCCTGTACCAAAGCCAGTCTTCACTTTGGTAATGCAGACCTTACCAGGACCGATCCCGACCTTGGTAGCATCTGCTCCAGCGTTTTCCAACTCACGAACGGCCTCTGGAGTTCCGACATTTCCTGCGATGACAAAGGTATCTGGTAATTCCTTCTTGATATGCTGGATCATTTGGATCACACTATCTGCATGACCGTGAGCGATGTCGATGGTGATGTATTCAGGTGCATCGTCCTTGAGTTGAGTCACGAAGTCGTACTCATAGTCTTTTACTCCAACTGAGATAGAAGCAATCAAGCCCTGATCGTGCATCCGTTTGATAAAGGGAATGCGACCAGCTTCGTCAAAGCGGTGCATAATGTAAAAATAGCCCCCTTTAGCCAGTTGTTCAGCTACATCTTCATCCAGGATGGTCTGCATGTTGGCAGGGACAACTGGTAGCTTAAAGGTGTGCTTACCAAACTGAACTGTTGTGTCTGCTTCTGCACGACTTTTGATAATACACTTGTTAGGGATTAATTGAATATCTTCGTAATCAAAGATTGGAAATTCGTTTAACATACGGATTGAAATCTCGTTTCTAAATTTTAAATCGTGATGGGTCATCACTTCGTCTTCCGACGTTTCCATTCAAGATTATAACAAAGATACGGAGGCGATTCAAATAGAATGCTGATTATATAAATAATGTTCGGAAATTACTAGACAATTAGTTAGAACAACTTCTAAATATGAGTTATTTATGAACAAATTTAAATCCAATTGATGATTTCTTTGCTGACAAACTCGGGAACTGCTGTATAAAAATCGTGGCCTAGATCCTTTAAGAGCACCTTCTTGATAGAAGGATCTAAATTTTCAAGTGCTCTTGCTCTCCATTCAGGCTCATCCTCGTATTTAGGACCGATAAACAAAGCCTTGGTATCCGTTAGTGGAGCTTGATAAGATCGGAGCTCTCGTCTGAGTCTCAGCAAGGAAAGAACAGCTTGTGGATCCAAAGCTAGTTCATAATGATGGAGATCAGGATTCCAACGATAACTGGCTTGGATGGCCTTTATAGTCGCTGGCGAAGGAATGACAGTATCTCCAAGTTCACTTGCAACAGCTTCCTCTAGAGACGGAAATACCTGTTGCTTCAGATAGGCGAGTGTCTCTTCGATTTCCTGCTCTAGTGGTAAGATCTGGTCCATGTCAAGATAGCCACCATCTAGCAGAACCAGATGTGTAATTTGTGGCATATTGGATGCTAGGTATCGAGCCAAATCTCCACCCAGTGAATGGGCAATGATACAAGTCTTTTCATTAGAATCGGCATGGGCTTCAAACCAGTCAACTAAATCTTGGGGAGATTCCAGTTTCAGATTATAGGGATCTAGATAGGTGATGGGGTATGGAAAGTAATGAGCAAATTCGCTCATATGATTCTCATTACTTCCCAGTCCTCCGATAAAGTAAAACTTCACTCTTTCACCTCTATTTCCTTAATGATTCTGGCTGGATTACCAGCTAGGACTACATTATCCCCGAAGGATTTGGTCACCACTGCTCCTGCTCCAACGACGACATTATCGCCTAAGGTCACGCCTGGAAGGATGATAGCTCCACCACCCGACCAGAAGTTGTCTCCAATCGTTATTGGAGCTCCATATTCCTTTCCTGCATTCCGTTCATGCGGATCTAGCGGATGGAGAGGGGTAAGAAATTGGCAATTGGGACCAATCATGGCATTATTACCAATCCTGATTGGGCAGACATCCAGCATGGTTAGGTTCCAGTTGGCATAAAAGTTCTCTCCCAAGTGGATATTAACTCCATAGTCACAAGCCAAGAAGGGATGCAAGGATAGATTTTCTCCAGTAGACCCGAACCAACTTTTTATGAGTTGACTCCGCTTCTCACCGTCTGCTTCTTGGTTAAAGGCAAATTGCTTGGTCCGAGCTTCTTGGGCTAAGGTCCTCAATTCTGGATCCATGGGACTGTAAAACTCACCAGCAATCATCTTTTCATATTCTGTTTTCATAATTATCTCCGTCCTATAGTAAAAAACCACTCATAGTGAGTGGGCTTGTTTATCTCTTAATGGTACATCAGGTAGCCATCGAAGAGCTCAAAAATTTTTCCTATCGCTCGGAAAACAAGAGCCGCAACAAGGGCAACCAACAAAAAGTAAGCTACAGCAAAAATCACACTAATGATCATCATGACACACTCCTTTTTAATGTACTTTTTCCACCCTCTATTATACTCCTGGCTGATTTTAGATTCAAGGAAAACGCTATCAAAATTTGATTTGTTTTCAATTTGTAATTTACAAAAATTTTCAGACGGTTCAATAATAACAAAAAGCAGGATTCATACTTAGATATCGTATTAACGATCTACTCCTGCTTTTGCTATTATTGAAAATGAAAGAACAAAAGATAGTTCTGTCAGAAAATATCATGAAAGGTAAGCTATTATTCTTCAGTCTTACCAGTCTTTTCTTTGTCCTCTTCTTTTTCAGCAGCACCATTGTTGACGGCTGACTTGAATTCAGAGAACATTTTCCCAAGCGAGTGTCCTAGCTCAGGCAAACGCTTTGGTCCAAAGATTAAGAGGGCTCCCAGGATGATAATAATCAGTCCTGGTGCACCGATATCACGTAAAATTCCCATATTTATCTCCTTTTTTGTATACGGTTAAAGATGATGCGACTGATGCCCAGACTTACTTCGTAAAGCAAGATCAGAGGCATGGTCATTGCTAAGTCACTGATAAAATCAGCTGGCGTCAGGATTACCGCTAGTACTAGCAATAGAAAGTAGGCTATTCGACGATAGCGCCTTAACCAGTCTGGCGTTAAGATATGAATCGAGGTCAAAAAGGCTACAAGGACCGGCAATTCAAACAAGACACCCAAAGGTATTGTCGTATGAAAGATGAAGGCCAAGTAGTTCTGTGCCGTTAACTGGATGGTAAACTGGCCTTGTCCCAACTTCAAGAGCACCTCGAGAATAGCTGGACTAACCAGATAATAGCCGAAGAGTAAGCCTAGCAAGAAACAAATCAAACTGGCGGGCACATAGAGCAGAATAGCTCCAGCTTCTCCTTTTCTTAAAGCTGGTTTTACAAATTGCCAGACTTGAAAGAGGGTGAAGGGCAGGGTGATGGTAAAGGCCATTAAGCTCGCCAACTGAAGGTAGATGCTTAAAATGTCATTAGGGCCAAGGACCAAGAGTTTCTCTCGAAATCCTGCCGTCAAAAAGGCATAAAGCTGGTCAGAAAACAAGAGGGCTCCACAAAAGACAAGGAAAAAACAAAGGATACAAGCGATGAAGCGTCGTCTAAACTCGCTTAAATGCTCTACAATAGTGAGCTTACTATCTTCATTTTTCATGCTGTTTCACCGTTACAATCCCGACAATAAGAACGAATAGAACTTGGCAAGCAAGAACTTCCCAGCTCGGATAGATCCCCGCCCAATCAATGGTTGGGAAATTACTCAAGATATGATTGGGAAGCATATTGGTTAATTGGAGCGCATGCAGGCTCACCCCTAGCATCTTAAAGGCCAGTGCATAGATCATCCAAGTCAGAATGAAGAAAATCTTATGTGGCTTGACTAGATGGCTTGACTTGGTCATGAGAATAGCAAGAATGGCTAAAACTGCAAGTGCCAATCCAATCCCTAGGAAGAAATCAAAGGAGCGAACACGAGGGAGAATTCCCACATAGAAAAGGATAGTCTCAGCTCCTTCACGGAAGACAGCTAAAAAACTGAGGGCAAACATGGAAATGAAACTTCCAGTTGCTGTCACAGCCTTCATCTGACTTTCCATGAATTGGTTCCATTTTTTTACAGAGGACTTACGATGTAGCCAAATCCCAATGACAATCATCATGCCTACTGCGATAATCCCTACTACCCCTTCGATCACCTCGCGGTTGGAAGCTGAGGTCACAGCTGGGAATAAGAATTGAAGAGCGACTGCAATGGCTGCACTGGCTAGGATACCTAGAAGAGCGCCTGCATAGACCCATTTCAAACCTTTGATCAATTTAGCAGATTTGAGAACTGTCACCAAAGCCATGACAATCAAGAGCGCTTCGACACCCTCGCGTAAGAGGATCAACATAGCGTCAACCGCCGAATAAGAGGCGGTGGTATCAATAGCAGACAGATCACTAATCAGAGCTTCCAGTTGTTTTTGGTACTTGCTCTCCTTCCCCTTGACCATAATAACTGGACTTTGACTTTCTACTCGGGTATAGAGAACTGGATTGGTCGTGCTGACATCGCCCTCGATTGTTGGCCAAATGGTAATGAACTCCTTCATGACTTGACTAGCTTGGCTAGTGTCATTGGCTTGAAAGAGGCTTAGAGCTTTCTTGAGGAGCTTGATTCCGTCTGAAAGGGTCAGATTGGAGCTTGTCTCCTCAATCTTTTCCCCACTGATAAATTGATCCAGTACATTCTTTAAGTCGTTGTATGAAGATTGGATGGCGTCAAAGTTTGTAGGCTCCGTTTCAATGGCACTTCTCAAGAAGGAGATGGCTGTTTCTACCTTTCCGTAATAGGCGGTACTGTGATCTCTGACAACCGCTTCATTCCGGGTCCAGGTATTGTTTAAATCGGCATAAGCCTTTCGTGTCGCTTGGAGATCCTTTGCTGTGATCGCCTCTTGTAGCTTCTCAAAGTAAGGTTGCAAGCGAGTTTCTAGCTTCTCTTTTTCAGCATCCAGATCGACTGGATTTTGCTCTTTTTCAAAGGCTAGCAAGGAAGTGGAGACGGTCACCAACTGCTTTTCTGTGATTTCTCCTTCCAAGTCCAGACTCTTCTGGACCTCTTTTCCTGCTTTGGAATCATGATTGGCCTTCTTTAGAAACTCCTCTTTTATCTCTGCGACCAGAGTGTGAGCCTTTTCTTGGTCCTTATCCCGAACTGCTGTCGTTGCATCAGTGATTTTGATAAAGAGATCACTATAGGATTCGGCCTGAACAGGAGTCACGATGAAAAAGAGACAGGCTACTAGGACGACTAACAATTTATTCAAATAAGTCTTGACCAATGTACCCTCCTTCCTTCACACCTCCGAAGCAGGCAAAGAGGCCACTGCCAATATGGGTTACATATTCATTCATCTTATCGTCTGCCCCAAGATTGGTTTGGATTTTCACAAAGCGGTCTGGATCCTTTTGAAAGGCAATAAATAGCAATCCTGCATCAAACTGCCCCGTTTTCGGATCAATCCCATCAGAGTATGAATAAGAGCGTCGCAAAATTGGCAGATCCACTTCTTTAGCCAAACGGACATGTGAGTCAACTGGTAAAAGGGAGAGGTCCACTTCGTCAAACTCGTTTTTCTTTCCAAATGGTGCGCCACTTTCTTTATAGCGTCCAAAAGTGTTTTCTTGCTCCTGCAGGTTGGTACGATCCCAGGTCTCTAAATGCATGATAATCCGGCGGACAGCCATGTAAGAGCCGTTTTTCATCCAGTCTTGACTATCAGCCCAGACGACCTTATCGAAATCTTTCTCTGTCGTGACATTGGCAGTTCCATCTTTGAAGCCAAAGAGGTTCCGGGGCGTTTCCATGCGATCCCCAATAGCAGCAAATCCTGATTGGCTCCACTTCATGGTCACCTTATTGCGTCCTTTACGAATCAGATTGCGGACAGCATGAAAGGCCACCTGCTCATCATCTGCACATGCTTGGATAACGATATCACCACCCGTATACTGCTCTCTCAACTGTTCCTTAGGAAAAGCTGGCAGATCCCGGAAGAGTTTGGGACGTTTCTTTTCAAGGCCTAGTTTGGTCAAAAAGCTAGCCGAAACACCAAAGGTTAGGGTGAGGCGGTAAGGATTTAGTCCGACTGTTTCCCCAGTATCACTTGGAGGCAAGAGAGCGTTGGATCCATCTTTTTTGACCAGTTCTCCATTGACTAATTTCTGGCTATAATCTGTCCAGTCTTTAAACAACTGAATCAATTCGTTTTTATCTGTCGTCCGGAGATCGAGCACCACAAAATAGATATTCTTCTGCATGGGGGTGGTAATTCCAGCCTGATGCTTGCCGTAAAAGCTAATTTCTTCTTGACCGTCTGCGATATTTTTGGAGCCTTGCTCCTTATTAGCGAAAAAAGCAGAAGCACCGGATAGACCAAGTGCTAAGCCTGCTCCCCCAATACCTGCTTTTTTCAGAAATTCGCGACGATCCATCTTCTTTTCAAAAAATTTTTCGTCTTTTGTCATTGTTATTTACCGTTTAAAATGATTCCCATTTGAGAGAGTGGTTCTCCCAATTTTGTAACTGCTTCTGCTAGTTCTTTGGTATCTTCTTCTGTTAGGTCTGTATATGATTTATAGTTGGAATCATCTGTCATATGTTTGTCTAACAAGTCATTCACCGCCTTGAATTCTGTTTCAAGGGTTTTCACTAGTTTGGCATCCTTCTTCTCAATGAGAGGTTTGAAGAGAGCAAAGATCTTCTCAGCCCCTTCGATATTGGCACGGAAGTCATAGAGATCTGTATGAGAGAAAATTTCTTCTTCCCCAGTGATCTTTTGTGTCGCCACTTCATTCAAGAGGTCAACCGCACCTGTCAACATCAAATCTGGCGTTACTTCTACTGTCGCAATCTTAGCTTTCAACTCTTTGATATCATTTACCAATTGCTCTGCATATTTTTCAGTGCCTTCGGTTGTATTTTGTTCCCAGAGGATGCGTTCGATACGGTGGAAGCCTGACCATCCTTCTTCTGATTTATTTTCATCGACATAGTCAACCAAACGGAAGTCAATCTTCACATCAGACTCCCCAAAGCTTTCAGCGATTGGTTCAGAGCGTTCATAAGACATCCGAATCAAAGGATAAACCTTCTTAGCTTCTTCTAAATCACCACTTTTGAGGACTCTTTGAAATTCCTCTGTATCTTTTAACAACTGATCAATTTGTCCTTGCACAAACTCCTTGTATTCACTTGTCGCCTGGTCCAAGGCTTTTTGGTCCTCTTTAGACAATTTCACTGTCGAAGAGGAACTATTTGTAGTTGTATTTTTTGAAGATGTATTGGCACAGCCTGCTAATAAAGCGACTGATAAGAGTGCTACTGCAAGTTTTTTCATGAGAATTTCTCCTGGATTCGTTTTTTACGTGGTCTATTATAGCAAAGATTTTCTCATTTTTCAACAATTGTCAGAAAACTTTAATAAAATGAATTAAAGGAGTAATTCTTTCACCCGGCCGATATCTGTCTCTTTTACCACGAGGTAGATGCTATCTCCTAGATAGAGGCGGGTACTACCATGCACCGTACTGTTTTTTCCATTATGCTGATGAGTTGTGATTAGGAGGTCTCTCGGTAGATCTAAATCTCGAACCTGACGGCCTGCTATTTTCTCTGATACTGGAATTTCGATCAGGGTTAAGACATCTGAACCGCTGGTCACCTCAGGCATCAATTGCTCCAGCATAGCCTCGTAGACAGGGGCCCCTTTTAGCAGATCCATAGTAATGTAAGCTGTCAAAGTCACCAAGCCAATCGGCATCAAGGTTCGTATATCTCCTACCATTTCAGTCACTAGAATCATGGCTGTCAAGGGCGCTTTTGAAATGGCACTGAAATAACCACTCATTCCTAAAATGACAAACAAGGGAAGTTGATTAGAATGTATGAGACCAAACTTTAATAAAACAGCCGCAACCAAGGCTCCTAAAACAGATCCAAGAGCTAGAATCGGAAGAAAGATGCCACCAGGAAGACCACTACCGTAACTAATCATGCTCCAAATAAATCGTATCGCAAAATAGAAGATCAGCATCTGGATACTAAGAGGGACATGCGCTAAGTTCAAAACCAACTGATTTCCACCACCTAATAAGTGAGGGAAATAATAACCGATCGGTAGGATCAAAAGAAAGGCAAAGAGTGGATAGTAAGGAGCAGTCACCTTGAAACAGCTACCAAGCTTTTGGTATAGCCGACCAATATTTAAAACAGCAACTTCATAGAAATAACCAGTTAGGCCCAGAAAAATTCCCATGACTAAGAAAATCCAATAACTGGATAAATCGATATGGGGGATGTGGTCCGGCATATTTAATACAGGTGTTTGACCGAAAATATTGAGGGAGACAAAGTTTGCGACCAAACTCGCAGCCAAGGTCGATACCCAGAAGACACGAGAAAAATGATGGTAGACTTCTTCTACTACAAAGAGTAGACCAGCGATCGGAGCGTTAAAGGCTGCTGCCAAACCTGCTGCGGCACCGCTGGCAATCAAGGCTCTTTCTTCTACAGGACTAAGTGCAAGTTTCTTAGCCAGCCCCTTTCCTCCCATGGCGCCAAGTTGGATACTGGGTCCTTCACGCCCCAACATCAGACCACTAGCAATTGCTAAAATCCCTAAAATGTACTTCTGCCAAAGCGTAGCCCACCAGTCTATCTGTAGCAGTCCTTTTAATTCTGCTTCTACTTGAGGAATACCAGATCCTTTAACGTTTTTGTTCTTTTTGATGAGCTGTCTAGCTAGCAAAATAATAAAAAGATACATCGAAAGGATGATGATCCAATTGATCGGACTTCTTCCAAGATCCTTATACAATCCCTGTACAATATGAAAGAGATGCTCAATAAAAAATCGAAAACTCGAGACAATCGCGCCGACTACAAGCCCTACTAAAACACCTCTGCTAACCTGAGACAAAATAGATCTCGAGGTCGATTGAAATTCTCTTTGGATTTGCTGACTTTGTTTCATAAATTCTCTTTAACTCCCAGATTGATTGCTTTTATTATACTATTTTTCATAGCTCTTGAGTAAGACAACAGCAAAAAAACGCCCTAATGAGCGTTTTTGGGACAACATTATTTAGCAGTAAGTGCTGCCATTGTGATGTAGTTGTATGGTTTGTTGAAGTGCGGCAAGAAGAATAGGTCAGTCAATGCCAATTTTTCAATCGTTACATGCTCTTGGATGGCCAATGAGAACATGTGAATACCCATTGAGATTGCAGCATCACGTGATACCATTTGAGCACCAAGGATTTCACGGCTATCTTGATCATAAACGATCTTGATGGCAACTTCATGGTTGTCATGTTTGATAAATTCTGGTTTTTGAAGATCATTAAAGCCAGTTTCAACAGCGTTGTAGCCTGCTGCTTTCGCTTTTTCAAGAGTCAAACCTGTTGAAACCATGTGAAGACCATAGATAGAGATACCGTTTGATCCTTGCACACCGATTCCTTCAAGCTCATGTCCACAAGCGTTGTAAGCACCTACGATACCAGTACGGACCGCATTTGATGCAAGAGCGATGTAACTAGTGTCTTTACGAGCGTTGTCATATACGGTCGCACAGTCACCAACAGCGTATACACCTGGGATTGATGTTTCTTGTTTCTTGTCTACAAGGAAGGCACCGTTGCGGAAGAGTTCGATCTTACCATCAGCAAGCGCTGTGTTTGGACGGAAACCAACAGCAAGAATGACCATATCTACGTCGAATGTTTCTTTATCAGTTACCAAGCGTTCTACTTTACCGTCACCTTGGATAGCTTTAACAGTTTGACCAAGTGCCAAACGGATGTTATGGTCTTCCAAGTTTTGCGCCATCATTTGAGTGAAGTCTTTGTCATAGTATCCGTTCAAGACAGTGTCTACGATATCAACAAGGACAACTTCTTTTCCAAGACGTTCGAATGCTTCAGCAAGCTCAACACCGATGTAACCACCACCTACAACAGCGATGCGCTCAAGGTGTTTGCTCTTGTCTTCAAGTTTCTTAATAACTTCTTCAGCATTTTGGTACAATTTAACGAATTGTACATTTTCAAGAGTCGCTTTGAACTCACGGTTCCCTTTGACAATTTCAACACCTTCAATTGGTGGCAAGATTGGAGTTGAACCAGTTGCGAAGATCAATTTTTCATATGATTCTTTGTGTTCTTTACCATCTACTTCTGCAGTTACAACTTTGTTGTCGTAGTCAATTGAAAGAACTGGTGAGTTCATGTAAACTTTAGCGCCTTTAGCTTCTAATTTTTCTTTATCTGAATAGAACAAGCCCTCAGGTCCGTCGATTTGTTCACCAATCCAAAGAGCCATTCCGCATCCAAGGAATGAGATATTTGAGTTTTGGTCAAAGACAACGATTTCATTTTCGTTTCCAAAATTATCCAACATTGTGTTGATACATGCAGTTCCAGCGTGGTTAGCACCCACAACTACGATTTTACTCATAGAAAAAATCCTACCTTTAATTTTATTTACCATACAATTATAACATGAAAATGATATCGTTTCCAAATTTTTTGCTTACAATTTGTGATATTATTTTCAAATCCATTTGCATAAGTCCTGAAAAATGTCAATAATTTTGCTTGGGGGGATTGTGAAATGGCTTTCTTTTTGATAAACTTGAAGTAGGTGAATATTGGAAAGGTGGTTTACTATTTGTGGAACTAACTAGTCGATCCGAACGCCTAATGGGCTCCACCATAACCGTTTCGATTTCTCATCAACAAGCTGACCAAATACTGGCCGATTGCTTTAGTCTCCTGCGATCCTATGAGCATCGCTTTAGTGCCAATGACCCTTCTTCTGAATTGATGGAGGTCAATCAAAAGGCTGGCATTGAACCCGTAAAGGTTCATCCAGATCTTTTTTCACTGATTGCTCTAGGAACCAGCCATAGTCAGGCGCAAGGAAGTCATTTAAACATTGCGATTGGTCCACTTGTCCAAACCTGGAGAATTGGTTTTTCAGATGCTAGGAAGCCTGATCAAGGGGAAATTGAACAAGCCCTAACAGTCATTGATCCTCATCAGATTTGCTTAGATCCGAATCAACAAACTGTTTTTCTCAAAAGAAAAGGGATGAAAATTGATCTAGGTGCTTTAGCTAAGGGATTTAGTGCGGATTTACTAGCTAGTTATCTCAGGAGTCAGGGGATCGAGCGGGCTTTAATTGATTTGGGGGGCAATATCCTTACCCTTGGTCAAAACCCTATCAGTCATCGCCCTTGGCGAATTGGGATCCAAGATCCTCAGCTTCCAAGAGGGGAACATTTACTAGTTCTATCTGTTACAGATAAGTCCGTTGTGACATCAGGTACCTATGTTCGTCACCTTGAGGTTGACGGCCGGTCCTTCCATCATATTTTTGATCCTCAAACTGGCTATCCTGTCGAAACAGAACTGGCAAGTCTCACGATTATTTCTGATCGATCAGTCGATGGGGAGATTTGGACCACGCGCTTGTTCGGTGAAGAACCGACCAACATTTTAAATATTGTTGAAACCTTACCTGGCATGGATGCTATTCTAGTCTATCAGTCAGGTCGCCTCGCCTATACCAGTGGGCTACATGATTATTTGTAATTTTAATTTCAGAAAGGAATTTCCATGACAAAACTTATTGCGATCGTTGGAACAAACTCCAAACGTTCAACAAACCGCCAACTACTTCAATACATGCAAAAGCATTTTGCTGATAAGGCAGAGATTGAATTGGTTGAGATTAAAGATATCCCTGTCTTCAACAAGCCAGCCAACAAACAAGTCCCTGAGGCTATTTTAGAAATTGCTGCTAAAATCGAGGAAGCTGATGGTGTCATCATTGGCACACCAGAATACGATCATTCCATCCCTGCTGTCTTGATGAGTGCCCTTGCTTGGTTATCTTATGGGATTTACCCACTCTTAAGCAAACCAGTGATGATTACAGGTGCTTCTTATGGTACGCTTGGTTCATCTCGTGCTCAATTGCAACTTCGTCAAATCTTGAACTCACCAGAAATCAAAGCCACTGTCCTTCCAGACGAATTCTTGCTTTCTCACTCTCTTCAAGCATTTGATCAAAATGGTGACTTGGTAGACCTTGATGTCATCAAGAAATTGGATGCCATCTTTGATGACTTCCGTATCTTTGTAAAAGTTACTGAAAAATTGCGCAACGCTCAAGAACTGCTTCGCAAAGATGCCGAAGACTTCGACTGGGAAAACTTGTAAGATAGGAGACATATTAGCATGAAATTTGTAGGACTTGTAGGATCGAACTACGATCAATCATATAACCGCAAACTTTTGGAATTCATCCGTCGTCACTTCAAGATCAAATTTGAATTGGAAGTTCTTGAAATCGATGAAGTTCCAATGTTTAACCAAGATGAGAAATGGGACGAAAGCTTCCAATTGCGTCTCCTCAACAATAAAATTACCCGTGCTGACGGTGTGATTATCGCAACTCCTGAACACAACCACACTATTTCCGCTTCCCTCAAATCTGTACTGGAATGGCTCTCCTATGAAGTGCATCCTTTTGAAAGCAAACCGGTCATGATCGTGGGTGCTTCTTACTATGACCAAGGGACTTCTCGTGCCCAAGTTCACCTTCGTAAGATTCTGGATGCTCCAGGTGTCAATGCCTATACCCTTCCAGGGAACGAATTCCTTCTAGGAAAAGCGAAAGAAGCTTTTGACGCAGATGGCAACATCATCAACGAAGGGACTGTAAAATTCCTTGAAACTTGCTTAGATAACTTTGTGAAATACGTAGGAGTCGTTTCTAAATTGAAAAAACCAAAACCAATTGAACCAGAAGATTTGGATTGCGGAAAACCAATCGCTACTACTATTACTGAGGTTGATCCGGATGATCCAGATTGGGTAGAAAAAGTAGCAGAAATTACAGGAGCTGTATCTGGTGATACTTATGTCAAATTGGACCACGGTATCCTGACTGTTAATCAAATCGATATGTTCTTGAAAGCTATGCCTTTCGAATTGACATACGCTGATGATAACAACCAGTTCCTCTACTACAACAATGCCCACCAAGATCCAGATACCATGTTTGCAAAACGCGTGCCACCTCAATCAGGTAGCCGGATGTCAACCGTTCACGGTTCTCTTCCACCAGCACGTATGAAAAACGTTGAATGGGTCATCGGTACTCTTCGCAATGGAAACCAAGAATATGTTCGTACCATTGTTCCAGGATCTCCTGAAGGCGTGATCAATACTCACAACTATCAAGCTATGTACTATCCAGATGGTTCATATGCTGGTATCAACGAAATTGTCTTTAACTTCCAGCCATGGTTGGACTGGTACCTTCAAACAACTGGTCAACGCTTAGTAGGCGGTAGCGGACCATTCGCTCCTGCTGGCGGCCATGGGGATGCAGACGCAACTTCAGGTGCTTCAGATGCTGGAGGACACGGTGACGGAGCTGCTGATGCTACATCTGGTGCAAGCAACTAATAACAAGAGGCTAGGACAAAAATCCTAGCCTCTTAATTGTCTTTGGATTGTCAGCAAGACGCAGTGGTTGAGTGGGCTCTACTACGCTGATTTCATCGGCTTTTACAGCCCTACTCAACTGTGCGGAGGTGGGACGACGAAATCGAATTCTAACGAATTACCGATTTCTGTCCCACTCTCTTTTTTATTTCAATTCTTTGATAATCTTCTTGGCATCTTCGTTTGAAATTGCCCCTAATTGAACATGTCCAATCTTTCCTTGGCTATCGATAAAGACTTCTGTAGGGATCGAACGAACTTGGTAATTCATAAAGGCAGATCCGTCTGGATTGTACAAAACAGGCACTGATTGATAATCTTGTTGGGCAAACCATTTAACGAACTCTTCTTCTGTTTTTTCCCCTTGCATCCCCGGTGCCATGACGGTAAGAATCTCAAAGTCCCGGTCCTTTTCTTCGACCAGTTTATTCAGTTCAGGCATACTTTGTCGGCAAGGACCACACCAAGTCGCCCAGAATTTCAAGTAAACCTTTTTGCCTCTATAGTCTGAAAGTTTGACCGTATTCCCCTTCATATCCTTTAGCTCGAAGTCACTAGCTTCTTTTCCTACTAAAGGATGTTTACTTGTGCTAGTATTGGTCATTGATTGATTATCCATAGATTGATTGTTCATGCCACTTTCGGACCGATTCATAGAGCAAGCAGTCAAGATGGATAGAGAAAGAAGCGAAAAACAGGCGTATTTAATAACTTTCATAATGAGTAAACCTCCATTTGATTTATGAAAAGATAGCAGACAAGCTATTCAATTGTCCCAAGAGTAACAAAATCCCCATAATGATGATGATCAAGCCACCAATTTTCTTCAGTAACAAGAGATGGGGTTTTAGACGATTAAAGTATGGGAGAACAATCCCAGACGCTAAGGCCAAAAGTAAAAACGGAATAGCCATCCCTAGTGTATAGATAAAGAGATAGAGAGCACCCATGAGGGCATCTTGACCATTGGATGCTGCTAAGGCAAGTACAGAGCCTAGAACCGGACCGATACATGGCGTCCAGCCAAAGCTAAAACCAAGCCCAAGCAGAAAAGCTGAAAGTAATTCATTCTTGTGCTTGTTCGCCCCGAAATCCATTGTTTTTTGCTTTTCTAAGAAATTAAAGTGAAAGACTTCCATCTGATGAAGACCAAGGATAATGATCAGCGCGCCCATCAAGTATCGGAACCAGTTGGTGTACATGATTTGACCAAGTAGACCTGCCCCGAAACCAATAATGAGGAAAATAACAGAAATCCCTGCGATAAAACACAAGGTCTTTACAAGACCATGCCAGCGAATCTTCTTCCCAAAAATCTGAATGGATTTTTCCTGATCACTTCCTAGCAAGACCCCGATGTATACCGGAAGCAAAGGAAAGACACAGGGAGAGAAAAAGGAAAGAATCCCTGCCAGAAAGACAGTAAAGGAGAAAACGATTTGATTCATAAAACACTCCGTATATTGATATGCTACAACTAGTATAACATTCCAGCTCCTAAATTAAAAATTTCTGCTACGCTTTGATTTCTAAACGATCATTTAGAAACTAGTTTCAAAGCCAAACAAAAACTCCAAAGTATTTCACTCTGGAGTTCAATTGACGACTTATTCTTCTTCTGCACTTTGTTTATTTGGCAAGAAAAGAGAGAGGACAATCCCGACTACTGCTGGGAGTAACCACGGAAGGGACTGGGCAGCAAATGGTAAAGTTTTAATGACGTTTGCCAGACCTGTAAGTTTGAAGGTGCTTGCAAGAACATCTGCAATCGCCACCAAGCTAACTAAGAAAATAGTTAGTTGCATTCCTGGTTTTGATAGTTGAGTAAATTTGTTTACAATCACAATCAACACAATAGTAATGGTGATTGGATAGAGGATCATCAAGACAGGTAATGAATAGGCAATAATGGCGCTCAAGCCAAGATTGGCAATCGCAAAACCAATCAAAGTGAAGATTGTCGCATAGACCTTGTAAGAGATTTTAGGGAAGGTATTATGGAAGAATTCCCCTGTTGACACAATCAAACCGGCTGTTGTCGTGAAACAAGTCACCGTCACCATACCCGCAAGGAAGATTTGAGCAGCTGGGCCAAAGATAGCCTTGGTCGCTTCTGAAAGGACATAGACCCCTTTATTGGCATCAGATGCCATTACTTTTGCTGGAATTGGGAAATGATTTCCAAGGTAACCCAAGCCAATGTATAAAATACTAAAGCCAATTGCTACGACAATCCCAACGATCCAGATGGTTTTAATGTATTCCTTCTTGCTGGTGAAACCAAGTTGATTGAGGGTGGTTACTGCAATCACACTAAAGGCCACTGAAGCGAGGGCATCCAAGGTATTATACCCTTCAAGGAAACCTTGACCAAAGGCAGATGCTTGGTAGGCTTCTGTTGCCACTTGTGGCGCGTGTCCGCTGTACTTGAGAGCACCTAGAACAACCAGTACAACGATCAAAATTGCAAAGATCGGTGTCAAAATCCGACCAATGCTATCTAGGATCTTAGATGGATAAAGGGCAATCAAATAAGCTAAACAGAAATAAACCAAGGTGAAAATGAAGAGTCTGCTACCTGATTGTCCTAACAAGGGGGCAATTCCAACTTCGTAGGAAACAGTAGCCGTTCTTGGAATGGCAAAGAAAGGACCAATAGACAAATACAAAGCTACCAGATAAACGATAGCAAACCAAGGGGCGATTTTACGTGAAATCTCATGAATATAGCCTTTAGGATTGAGCGTCCCAATGATCAAGGTAATAATCGCAATTCCTACTCCTGATAAGACAAATCCAGCAATAGCTGGCCAAAAATGGCTACCCGATTGGGCGCCTAGTGCAGGCGGAAAGATTAAGTTCCCTGCACCGAAGAAAATACCAAATAACAGTAAACCTGTTAAGGAACCTTTTCGTAACATGTGTTCTCCTTTACATTTTTCAATCTTATCTAGTATATCAGCTTTCTTCCACCACGGCAATTCTTTTTACTGGAATAATTGCATTTTAAAATTACTTAAGACAAAGAAGACTCTACTGTAGATTCTTATATACTTCTTCATCCATTAATCAAAAAAAAGTGCTTCTCTGCTATCTAACAGAGGAGCACTTTTTGTTTCTAATCTTCACTAAAGCGTCGGTATTGGATGCGAAAATCAAAATAATTTTCTTCCTGAAGTTTACGGAAGATATCACGGTAGGCCTCCTCATCGAAGCCCTCTCCTCGATAAAGAATCTCAAAACTCAGATCATCGTATTCTAAAAAGGCATTGGCTGTTTTGAAGCCGTTCCGCAAATAGAAGTCCATCCGAGCCCGTCGTTGTTCTAGATTGTCACATTCTTCATCCAATCGCTCAACTTCTAACAACATTGTCCGTTGGTAAAACTCGACTAATTTTTCAATGATTTCTTGACCATAGCCGTGGCTTCGCAAGTGTGGCATAATGGCAAAGAAGCTGACGTAAAAGGCCTTGGCATTTGAAATAGCAAAGGCAAATCCGACAAATTCTTCCTCATTGTAAAAAGCGAAAAAGTGAGCGTCATCATTATCCGTATAGCGTAAAAACTCCGATAAAGGAATCCGTTCCTCTTCTGGAAAAGCTTCAATGTTAAGCCTTTCGACCTTATCCAAATCTTGGAACGTTTCAGTGATTAATTGGCTGGTTAAGCGCATAAAGCCTCCATTTCTGCTACGATTATAGCAAATAAAACAACCACCTTCAAGAAATCCGACTTCTAACAAATTGAAGTGTTTTGCCTAACAAAAAAGAGCGACTGCTCTTTTTTGACGTTTTTATTGAGCTTCTACTTTCTTGGAGAATTGGCTCATGTACAAGTCGTAATAGAATCCTTTTGCAGCCAAGAGAGACTCATGATTCCCTTGTTCGATGATTTGGCCCTCTTTAAGGACTAAAATCTTGTCTGCTTCTTGAATCGTAGACAAGCGGTGAGCAATGACAAAACTGGTCCGCCCCTTCATCAAGTTCTTCATGGCCTTTTGGATCAAGAGTTCCAGACGGGTATCCACTGAAGACGTCGCCTCATCCAAAATCAATATTTTAGGATCAGCTAGCAGGGCACGCGCAATAGTCAACAACTGCTTCTGTCCCAAAGAGATATTGCTAGACTCTTGGTTCATCTCCATATTGTAGCCCCCTGGAAGCGTCCGGATAAAGTGGTCTACATTGGCAGCCTTGGCAGCAGCGACAATCTCTTCGTCTGTTGCGTCCAAGTTCCCAAAGCGCAGATTTTCTTTAATGGTCCCTTCATAAAGCCAAGCATCCTGAAGAACCATCCCAAACTGCTTGCGATAATCTTGGCGAGGTAGGTCACGGATATCATGTCCATCTACCGTAATAGCCCCCTTGGTCACATCGTAGAAACGCATGAGCAGATTGATGAGCGTGGTTTTGCCTGCACCTGTAGGTCCGACAATGGCCACCATCTCACCTGGATTGACTTCAAGATTAAAGTCGCGGATCAATGACTTATCTTCCACATATTGGAAGTCCACATGGTTAAAGCTAACCTGTCCAGTCAATTCCTTGTCCAGAGCTTCATTTTTACCAAGTACTTCATCTGGTTCATCAAGTACTTGGAAGACCCGATCCAGTGAAGATTTGGCACTTTGTAAGGTTCCAGCCAACTGGCTCAAATTTTGAATAGGCTGATTAATCTGCCAGACATACTGGACAAAAGCCTGCATGTTCCCAACTGTCAGACGACCGGCAAGAACTTGAATGGCTCCGATAACTGCGACCAAAAGATAGGTCAAATCAGAGATTGCATTCAGAATAGGCATCATCAGTCCAGAAATAAAATTCGCTTTAAATCCAACTTGCTGGAGGCGACGGGTAATGTCGCGGAATTCTTCTTGCGATGATTCCTCCCGTACATAGAGTTTTAAGACGTTGAAGCCACTCAAGTTTTCCTGAACAAAACCATTTAAAGCTCCAAGGACATCTGCTTGCTCTTTAAAGTATGGCTGGGATTTCTTCATAATCAACTGGGCACCGAAGAAGGTGATTGGGATAGAGGCAATCACGATCAGCCCCAAAGTGAGGTTGAGATAGAGCACCATAGCAATGACCAAGCTTAAAGTGAAAATGGCATTCACAATTTGAAGGAAGGACTGTTGCAAGGCGTTTGAAACTGTCTCGACATCACTGGTAAAGCGACCAAGAAGATCTCCGAATTGGTGCTGATCAAAGTAAGAAACAGGGATGCGATTGATTTTTTTAGATAGGTCGTTACGCATATCCTCGATCATGCTTTGGACGGCATTGGTCATGAAATAGTTGGAATAATAAGATCCAAGCTCATACAAAACTCCTCGGAAGAGATAGACAATCATGACCCAACCAACATAGCCAACATTAATCTCAGCTCCCGCTACTCCTCTAGCCATATCTGTTAGGTTAGCGGTCAATTCTGTGATAGCGAGTCCAAGAATATAGGGCTCAATGACACTCATAACCACACTCAGAATCTTTAGGAGTGTAGCGAAAATAACGGCAAAACGATAGGCTCTTAGATAGCCCCAAAGACGTACAAAACTGGAACGTTTTTCTTTCATTTTCTTCTCCCTCCTATTCTTCTGTTAATGATTGGTTATTCAACTGAGAGCGAGCAATCTCACTGTAGATTTCATTGGTTGTCAGGAGTTCCTCGTGGGTTCCACGACCGACGATTTCTCCATGATCCAAGACAATGATTTGATCCGCATCCATAATCGTTCCAACCCGTTGAGCTACGATTAAGACGGTTGCATCTCCTGTTACTTCCTTGAGACGTTTTCTCAGTGTAGCATCTGTCTTGTAGTCAAGAGCCGAGAAGGAATCATCAAAGATATAGATATCCGGCTCTTTAACAACTGCACGCGCAATGGATAGACGTTGTTTCTGTCCACCAGAAAGGTTGCTTCCCCCTTCTGCTAAATGAGTGTCAAACTGTTCTTCCTTGCTTTCGATAAATTCTTTAGCTTGGGCCACATCTGCTGCCTTGTCTAGCTCCTCAATGCTGGCATCTTCTTTTCCGTAACGAAGGTTTTCAGCAATAGTCCCCGTGAAGAGCAAGGCCTTCTGCGGGATAAAGCCAATCTTTTGGCGAAGGGCTTTGATATTGTAGTCTCGTACATCTACACAATCCACCAAGATTTTCCCTAAAGTAACATCATAGAAACGTGGAATGAGCTGGACCAGAGAGGACTTCCCAGAACCGGTCGATCCGATAAAGGCAATGGTCTCCCCCGGCTTAGCCTTAAAGGAAATATTATGAAGAACTGGACTCTCTGTCTCACCAGGATAGGCGAAGGTTACATTGTCAAACTCCAAATAACCCTTGGTTTCAGTCTCAGTAACTCCATTTTCATTTGGATCGATAGAAATCGGCATATCCATGATTTCCTTCAAACGATGACTAGAAACAGCTGTCCGTGGATACATGGTAAAGAGATTAGCTAGGAATAGGAAAGAAAGCAAGGCATGGAAACTGTATTCGATAAAGGCGACAAGATTCCCGATTTCTAAACTTCCATCCCCTAGAGGATCCAAGGCGAACCATACAATAGCTACAATCATGGCGATGATGATTTGGACAAAGAGCGGCTCCGTCAAGCCGGTCAATTTAAAGAGTCTATTGGAGTTGTCCGCATAGATTGCATTGGCTTGGCCAAATTTTTCCTCTTGGAATTCCTCACGCGCAAAAGCACGAATGACCCGAAGTCCCGTAAGGTTTTCGCGAGCATATTGATTGAGCTTATCCAGGGTTTCCTGCTGCTTCTCTGACAAAGGTTTGGTCTTGATAGCTACATACCAGACGACCACAGCCAAAAATGGCATCGAAATCGCCACAATCCAGGCAAGAGATGGACTCGTCTGTAAAATTAACAGAATACTGGACAGCATCATGATAGGAGTGATGACGCCAAGCTTCAACATCTGGTCAGAAAACTGCATCAAGACGAAGGCATCAGACGTCATCCGCGTTACCAAGGAAGAAACCCCAATCTTCTCATACTCATGGTGGGAATATTCCTGAAGCTTCTCATAAAGGTCATTGCGCATATCCATGACCATGGTTGTAGTAATCTTCCCAACCGCATAGGCTAGAACGATTCGCCCGAGAATCCCTACGATGATCACACCAAACATAACCCAGGCCCAAAAATAAACCCGCTCCATATCTCTCGGATTGATCCCCTCATCAATCATACGGGCTAGAACAGTTGGCAAACCGAGATTGACAATCACAAAAAAGATGGCTGCTGTAACATTCAAACACAACCATTTTGGATATTTTCTCAAATAGGACCAAATATATCCCATACCTTTCTCCTCCTTATACAATAAAAAAGCACCCTCAAGTACTTTTTAAGCTATTTTACAAAGCACGTTGGCTCCTTCAAGTCATCCCTATTATATCAGATCCCCCCTAGGCTAGCAAGGAAAAGAGCTGATGTAAAGCAAAGAATAAAAAAGAGGATAGCCTCCGCTATCCCCTCTATATACGATTATTTTTGACGTTTGAATTTTGCATCTTTGAAGAAAGCAAATGTTTCGCTATCGTTAGACTTAAATTTACTCAAGTCCAAAGTTAAAACATCCCCGTCAATCTTATACTTGACTTTATCATTACCACCTTCTTCTGACTCAAGAGTTTTGCTACCTTGATCAGCTTTTAGGTCAAATGATTTCTTTCTATTATTTCCTAGGGCATTCATTTCAACAGTTAATTTGGCTTTTTTATCTTTAATTTCGATCGTCATTGATAATGCAATTTGACCAGCGACTTTCTCAAGCTCCTCATCAGTAGCTCCTTGCTCTTTAAGGATGCTTTCTATTTTCTCCTTATCAGCTTTATAGACATATTTCCCATTATCGCTAGTTGTAGAACCACAAGCTACAAGGAAAATCGCACCAACTGCCAATAAAGCAGCAAAGACAAGACGTTTAAAATATTTCATCAGAAATCTCCTTTTTTGTTTATAGGAACTATTTTAGCAAAAAAATAGAAGTCTAACAACATAATAAATTAGTAAGAACTTGATAAGAATTGTAAATATGTTGATTGACAGAGATTAAATTTAAAGGAGTATGATTTCAAGAATAGACAATCATTCAAGACTCAAAGCTTTCTAATCTTGAAAAATTTAGATAAAATCCTACAGTAGACAAAGTACAGAATTAATCTGTAAAAAATAAAGACTTAAACTCAAAAATGTACACAAAAAAACCGAGATCTAAACCTCGGTTTTCATTTTGATTGGAAACTCTATTATTTAAGAGTAACTGAAGCTCCAGCTTCTTCCAATTTAGCTTTGATTTCTTCAGCTTCAGCTGTAGCAACACCTTCTTTAACAAGTGCAGGTGCTCCATCAACAAGTTCTTTAGCTTCTTTAAGACCAAGACCAGTGATTTCACGTACAACTTTGATAACGCCGACTTTCTTGTCGCCTGCAGATGTCAATTCAACGTCGAATGAATCTTTAGCAGCACCTGCGTCAGCAGCACCAGCTGCAGCAACAGCTACAGGAGCAGCTGCAGTTACACCAAATTCTTCTTCGATAGCTTTTACAAGGTCGTTCAATTCAAGGATTGAAGCTTCTTTAATTTCAGCAATAATGTTTTCAATGTTCAATGCCATTGTTATTTCCTCCAAATAAGTTTTTATATTTTATGTTTTTATTTTTTGTAGCTAGGCTACGCTGCGTAGCATAAGATTAAGCTGCGTCTTCTTTGTTGTCTGCAACCGCTTTGACTGCAAGAGCAACGTTGCGCACTGGCGCTTGAAGTACAGAAAGGAGCATAGAAAGAAGTCCTTCGCGGTTTGGAAGAGTTGCAAGAGCAAGAATCTCTTCTTTAGATGCGACAGCGCCTTCGATTGCACCACCTTTGATTTCAAGTGCGTCAGCGTTTTTAGAAAAGTCGTTCAAGATTTTCGCTGGTGCGATAACATCTTCGTTAGAAAATGCTACTGCAGATGGTCCAACAAAAACAGATGCAAGATCTTCAAGACCAGCTTTTTCAGCTGCACGACGTAAGATTGAGTTTTTGATCACTTTGTACTCAACTTCGCTTCCACGAAGCTCACGACGAAGAACTGTATCTTGTTCTACTGTCAAACCACGAGCGTCCACAACGACGATTGATGCAGCAGCTTTCATTTTCTCAGCTACTACGTCAACTAGTTCCGCTTTTTTAGCAATAATTGCTTCACTCATTAGTGTGTTCACCTCCGTAATTATTTTGCTTGGGGAATTTTTCCAAAAGAAAAACGCGCCCAAACCTAGACACGAAAGTACAATACGCTTCTTTTACATGATACGTTTTGTCCTCGGTAGGATCTTTATGAGTCGAGCTCCCCTACTGTCTTAGGCAGTTTTTTCAAACCGTTATTTAGTGTATCACATAAAAAAAAAGAATGCAAGTATTTTTGCAAACTTTTTTTAAAATAGTTAATCTTTATAGATAGTCTTGGTACGATTGAGCCATGCATAGGCCAAGCCCATGATCACTCCTCCACCTACCCAGTTACCTACAAAAGTGACTGCATAATGACGAAGCACATTGAAGAACTCTAAGTGAGGCAAATCTTTCGAAATCGAGTTAAAAGTAGCTAATGAGAAAGAAGCAAAGTTTGCCGCGATGTGTTCATTTGTAAGGAAAACAAACATATAAATAGCTGACAAAGCCATCAGAACTTTAGCTGTTTCATCTTTAAAAAAGAGGTAGGACAAGATGGCTATATTAACAAAGATGTTAGCAACAACCCCTTCAAAGAAAACCAATTGATTAGAACGTTGCAACTTCATCTCTACAACCGAACCAAGGAAGCCTTTTGGATTCAGATTTGCGAAAGCACTTGTCTGACTGAAGAGAAATGCAAGGAACAAGGCACCAATCAGATTAAAGAACGTACAATACAGCAAAATTTCTAAAGCTTTCTTCCAATTAATTTTCTTTAAATAAACACCAGCTGTCAGGTACATCATATTGGAAGTCGTTAACTCACTATTTAAGAAGAGTAAATAAACCAATCCCCAAGCAAAAATAAAAGGGAACAAGAAACGACCAGAACCAGGCAAGAAAGTATTGAGAAGATCTGCACCCACAATCCCAACTGCTGTACTCATGGTAAGAAATGCACCCGCAAACATAGAGCGAACAGCATACCGAGCCTTAGAAGCTGTATATAGTTCTTCCTTCTTTTGACATGCTGCCTCTACTTTAAGAACAAAATTTGATTCTCCCATCTGAATCTCCTTATATATTGAATTTGTGAACTTCTTCATTATATCATAGATAGAACCTTCTGAAAAGGTTTTCAGAAAAATAATATAAAAAATACTGTTTTCAATGAAAAATGATATAAAACGATTTAAAACGACTAAAAGAAAAAACAGACCTTAATGGCCTGTTTATCATTCAATTTAATTCATATCTTACAAGAAACGATTTGCCCATGCGATATCCAAGTTCAAGATTTCTTGAGTTGTATATTGTTGGCGATAAGGGTTGTAGACCGTACCTTCATAACCTCCATATACACTTGGTGAATCATACTGAGTAAGGTTGTAAGTTTCGATAATATGGTTCAATTTTGCATAGTAACTTGTATCAGTAGCATAGACACCCGTTAAGGCAGATGTAGCATCCTGATAGCTACTTGTATTACTCTTCCAAGCTCCAGCAAAGTGACCTTGTTTTAAAACTGCTACATAGTCTTGTAATGATTCATAGTAGCTAGGATATGAACGGAAAGCATCGTTGATGGTATAGGAATTTCCATTACCGTCATCTTCCCACGTCTGCATCACAGTTGATTGACCAGCATAACTACCTTTAATACCAAAGAGGTTATAGTGTGGATAAGATGACAAACCAGATTGACCAGCTCCGCTTTCTAAGATAGCTTGAGCAATCATAACAGAAGCATAAAGATCATTTTCTTGACCAAGCTGACGAGCAGATTCACCGATTTGTGAGATAAAAGTTTCTGTTGGATCTGCGTATTGAGTATAAGCACCATCATTAGCATCAACGTTCCCTACATGCTCACTCATAGCTGCCGCTACTGTTCCTGCAGCTACTAGAGCCACTAAGGATCCAATCAGTTTCGATTTATTTAGTATTTTTTTCAATGTGATAATCTCCTAATGTTTTAATGAAAACTCTTTAAGATGATTATAGCACAGAAAAGCATTAAATTGTTGAGCTCAATATTACATTTTAATTACAATATCGAGATAAATCAAATAAATAAATAACAGGTTAGTAATAATACGATTTATTCCGAAAAGCTATAGTCAAAAATTGCATCCCAAGCTTCTTCTACTCCCGTCTTATTAACGGATGAGAAGATGATAAAGGTATCTGCTTTATCAAAATCCAATTTCTTCTTGATCATAGATTCATGCTTGTTCCATTTTCCTCTTGGAATTTTATCGGCTTTGGTTGCAACCAAGATAACTGGAATCTCGTAATATTTTAAAAACTCGTACATTTGGACATCATCAGCTGAGGGTTCATGACGAAGATCAACCAGGCTGACAACAGCTCTTAAATTCTCTCTTGATGTCAGATATTCTTCGATCATCTTTCCCCATTTCTCACGTTCTTTTTTAGAGACACGAGCATATCCATAGCCAGGTACATCGACAAAGCGTAATTTATCATCGATATTGAAGAAGTTTAATAACTGTGTTTTCCCTGGTTTTCCAGACGTACGGGCCAAATTCTTGCGATTTAGCATGGTATTAATAAAAGAAGACTTGCCGACATTTGATCGACCGGCAAGTGCAACTTCTGGGATATCATCTTGAGGATAATGGCTTTTATTGGTAGCGCTCAAGAGAATATCCGCATTATGAGTATTTACTTTCATAGAATTTCTTTCTAGGCAGTTTCTAAAATTGGTTTTTCAGTTCCGTTAACTGCTTCTTTGGTGATTCGAACCAATTTGACATCTTCTTGACTTGGAACTTCAAACATCACATCCAACATAGTTTCTTCGATGATGGAGCGTAATCCACGAGCACCTGTTTTGCGTTCAATAGCTTTGCTTGCAATTTCTTCAAGTGCTTCGTCATCAAATTCCAATTCTACGTCGTCAAAGGATAAGAGAGCTTGGTATTGTTTCACCAAGGCGTTTTTTGGTTCTTTCAAAATACGAACCAAGTCATCCACTGTCAATTGCTCTAATGCAGCAAGAACTGGAAGCCGACCGATTAACTCAGGGATAATACCGAATTTTTGGATATCTTCCGCAATGATTTCTTGCATATAAGAGCTTGATTCATCGATGGCTTTGTTGTTTTGACCAAATCCAATGATCTTCTCACCTAAACGTTGCTTCACGATTTCTTCAATCCCATCAAAGGCTCCACCGACGATGAAGAGGATGTTCTTGGTATCGACTTGGATCATTTCTTGTTGTGGGTGCTTGCGTCCGCCTTGAGGTGGCACGCTCGCTACAGTTCCTTCGATAATCTTCAAGAGGGCTTGTTGTACCCCTTCACCAGATACATCGCGGGTGATAGAGACGTTCTCACTCTTCTTAGCAATCTTATCGATTTCATCAACATAGATGATGCCACGTTCTGCACGTTCAATATTGAAGTCAGCAGCTTGCAAGAGCTTAAGAAGAATGTTTTCAACATCTTCTCCGACGTAACCCGCTTCTGTCAAGGCTGTCGCATCCGCAATGGCAAATGGAACATTCAAGCTCTTAGCAAGAGTTTGAGCCAAGAAAGTTTTTCCTGAACCTGTAGGCCCCACCATCAAAATGTTTGATTTTTGGAGATCTACATCATTGTCTTCTTCACGATTTTCGTGGAAGTTAATTCGTTTGTAGTGATTATACACTGCTACTGCTAGTGCTCGTTTAGCACGATCCTGACCGATAACATAGTGGTTAAGGATATTGAGGAGTTCGATTGGTTTTGGAACCTCTGAGAGGTCTGCCAAGACTTCCTCAGCTAGTTCTTCTCGAATGATTTCTTGAGCTAACTCAACACACTCATTACAGATAAAGGCGTTGTTCCCTGCGATAATCTTCTGTACTTCGTCTTGGTTCTTACCACAAAACGAACAATAAACCATCATATCATTTGATTGATTTGTAGGCATTTTCTTCTCCCGATTCTAAAGTCTGTTTGTAATTTATTTAAATAAAGTCATATAAAAGGCGTGAATAGAATTCACAAGATTGGTAAAGGCATTTAGCAAAAATAGAATGGCTAATCCATAGCGCTTTTTCCGAAGAGTCTGGGAAGCACATACTAGGCAAATCACGCATAAAACGGCTGTAAAAAAGCCAAAGATACTACGTTCCATGAACTAGTCTTCCTTTCTTTCAAAATGTCTAATGGTAAAGTCATAAGGGTTTTTTTCGTCTTTTTCAAACGTGCGCTCGTCTAGTAACTGGAACTGCTCCCAATGGAAGTCTTCTGGGAAATAGGTATCTCCTTCCAATTGAGCATCGATGACAGTCTGGTAAAGCTCCTCTAGATAAGGCTCGAAAAGGCGAATCACCTTCTCCCCACCGATAATAAAGAGCGACTGATCCTGATCCTTATACCAGTCTAAAACGTCCTCTACGGAGGTTTTTAACAAAACTCTTTCATTCTCTACATCATACATGTCATCTCTAGAGAGAATGATATTGGTCCGATTTGGCAGGACGCGTTTGTTTAATCCTTCGTAGGTAACTCTCCCCATAAGGATCGCGTGGCCCGTTGTCGTTTGTTTAAAGTGCTGCAATTCAGCTGGTAAATGCCAAGGCATGACCTGATCCTTACCAATCACTCCATTCTTTGTCTGAGCCCAAATACCAATTACTTTCTTACTCATTCTTACATCCTTTACACTGATACTTCTATTTTATCAAATTTTTCTAGAAAAGACAGTTTCCAACTATTGGTTCCTGGATCAAAACTTTCTTTTTTTCCGTCAAAAAAACCGCGATTTCTCGCGGTTTTGATGAGACAAATCCTAAATCTTAGTCTTCTTTTTTGCGTTTAGCAAGTCCGAATAATGAGAGACCTGTCAAAGCGCTAAGAATAGCAAGACCAGTTTTAGAAGTTTCCTCTGTACCAGTTTCAGGAAGAACTGCTGTTTCATCAGATGGATTGATGAATTTAGTTTCCTTAGTTTCTGGAACTGGTTTTGGATCTGGCGTTGGAACTGGATCCGGAGTTGGTACCGGTGTAGGAACCGGAGTTGGAGCTGGAGTTGGTGTAGGAACCGGAGTTGGTGTTGGCACTGGATCTGGCGTTGGCACTGGATCTGGTGTTGGCACTTTCTCATAAACGTGCTCTGTATCACCGTTTGGAAGTTTCTTAGTCTCTACGAAGCGGTAGCCTGGAATATCTCTCTTAGGATTTTCACCATCCTCGATTGGATAACCTGGAATCTCGTTACCTTCCTTATCCTTATGATTAGTTTTCACTTTTTCATAAACATGTTCTGTATCACCATTTGGAAGCTTCTTACTCTCTACGAAGCGGTAGCCTGGAATATCTTTCTTAGGTTGTTCATTGTCTTCAGTTGGATATCCCGGTATTGCTTTACCTTCTTTGTCTACAAATGTAGTAACAGGAAGTACAGTTGGTGTGTACGTTGCAGAAGCTTTTGTTCCATTCATATCTTCACGGACAACAGTTACAGATGGAGCTTTTCCAGTAAATTCTGGTTCTGGTTTGAAGGTTACTGTTCCATCTGGAGCTACTGTATAAGTACCAACTCCCTCAACTGTTTTAGTTGTTGAACCATCGTCAAATGTAGCTGGAACCTCATCATTCATAGGCACACGACTGTCGCCTTCCTTGAAGCTTGGTTTACCAGATTGTTCTTGTCCTTTAGGGCCAATAGTTGTGGCTGGTTCACCTGTTGGTGTTACTGGAGTTACAGTTGGTGTGTACTTAGCTGTTGCTGGTGTACCGTTCTTATCTACACGTTTAACAGTCACGCCTGTTCCTGTTCCGATGAATGATTTTTCTGGTACGAATGTAACTGTTCCATCTGGAGCTACTGTGTAAGTTCCTTCGCCTGGAATTGTTTTCGTTGTTGAACCATCTTCGAATGTTGCTGGTACATCATCATCCATAGGTACATTTGGATTACCTTCTGTGAAGGTAGGCTTACCTGTTTGTGTTTGACCTTGGATATCAGTAGATGTTGCTGGATCTGCAGTTGGAACTACTGGAGTAATCTTAGGTGTGTAGGTTGTTTCTGTCGGTGTACCGTTGGCATCTTTCGCTTGAACCTTAACTGCAACGACTTCACCTGAGTATGTCTTATCAGTTGGTGTGAAGGTTACAACACCTGTTGCTTTATCAACTGTGAAAGTACCAATTTCTTTACCTTCTGGTGACTTAGCAACTACTGAAGCTGCTGGCTGGCCATTTTCATCAATAAGAGTAATGGTATCCTTGTCGATTGGTGCAACTGGGTCACCTTCTGTGAAGGTAACAGTACCAGTTTGAACAACACCTTGAGGAGCTATTGATTCAGCAGGTGTCGCTGTTGGTGTTACAGGGGTTACTGTTGGTGTGTACTTAGCTGTTAC
>NZ_JVIQ01000058.1:0-49824 GCF_001072745.1 Streptococcus sp. 400_SSPC
AAATCAGCGTAGTAGAGCCCACTCAACCACTGCGTCTTGCTCGACAATCCAAAGACAATTGAGGGGCCGGATTTCTGTCCCACTCTCTTATCCTTGCCAGTGACGAGCGGGGTCAAATGGAGTTCCCACCTCTTCTGTATCCTGCAATTCAATAATACCACGTTTTTGTGGTGCATTTGGCAAGTGCAATTCGCGTGGGCTACACATCATGCCAAAGCTCTTTTCTCCACGAAGGGCTCCTGGGAAAATCAAGCTGCCATCTGGCATCATCGCACCTGGTAGAGCCACGATTGTCTTGAGGCCTTCACGCGCATTTGGTGCACCTGCTACGATCTGAACCGTCTTGTCTAGTCCAACAGCCACTTGGCAGATGTTGAGGTGGTCACTATCTGGATGAGCAACCATTTCAACGATTTGCCCCACGACAAACTTAGGCTCCTTGTCATTAACCAAGACCTCTGCAAATCCTTCAGCTTGTAATTCTTGATTGAGGCGTGCAACTTGCTCATCACTCAAGAAAAGTTGCCCCTTGCCGTCAAGGGCAAAGAAAGTCGAAGCCTCAAAAATATTCCAGGCCACTGTTTCTTGCTTGTCTTCACGGTAGACACGGGCTACTTTGCCTTTGCGCTCGACTGCTAACTTGGCATCCCCACTATTTTTCAAGGTGAGCATTAAGACATCACCGACTTGTTCTTTATTATAGGTTACAATCATTCTTTCTCTTTCTCCTACTTCAATCCTGCTAAAAATTCTGAAATCTGAGCCTTGGTTTTGCGATCACGATTGACGAAACGCCCCAGTTCCCGATCCTTGTCTAGGACCACTAAACTCGGAATGCCATAGATATCCCAAAGCTTAGCCAGGTCTAGATACTGGTCTCGGTCAACCAAAATGAAGGTAAATTCAGGGTTTTCTGCTTCAATCTCTGGCAAAAAGGGCTGGATATACCGGCAATCGCCACACCAATCCGCTGAAAAGAAGAAAACCTTCTTTCCTTCTTGCTCGACGTAGCGGGCTAATTCCTCTAAGGACTGTGGAATGATCATAGTTTTTCCTCTTCATACTGAAGGAGACCCTCTTCATAGACAAAGCGATAGTGGCGCTCATCCTCAAATACGATCCCTCCTACCAAACGCTCTTCGCTTGATTCATAGAGTTCCACATAAAGGGTCGCAATCTTCCCCATATTCTCCATTTGCTCACGGACTTCTGCGACTAACTCTTCTTGCGTCCGTAGACGTTTTTGATCTTTGGCAATTTTATAGGCCCCAAGGGCAAGAGCACTTGCACTAGCTGCTGCAAGGCTGGATAAAATGATTTTTTTAGCTTTCATACCTCATATTGTAACACAAAATACAAGCTGGGACAACGAAGGAGAATAGTTCTCCCCATCATGACGATCTGCTTTCATTCCCGTCAACTGCCACTACCATCTCAACTAAAAAAGTGATAAAATAACAATCAGAAAGAAGGTAACTTATGACTGATTTATTTTCTAAAATCAAAGAAGTAACAGAACTTCCTGCCATCTCTGGCCACGAAGCGCCTGTTCGCGATTATCTACGCAAACAGATCACTCCACATGTGGATGAAGTGGTCACAGACGGCTTGGGAAGTATTTTTGGGGTATGCCACTCAGAAGTGGCTGATGCTCCTCGCATCATGGTCGCAGGCCATATGGATGAAGTTGGCTTTATGGTCAGTGAGATCAAGGCAGACGGCACCTTCCGCGTGGTGGAAATCGGTGGTTGGAACCCTATGGTGGTCAGCAGCCAACGTTTCACCCTTTTGACCCGCGATGGCCATTCCTACCCTGTCATTTCTGGATCTGTTCCTCCGCATTTGACACGGGGCGCAAACGGTCCTGCCCTTCCCGCAATCGGAGATATTGTCTTTGATGGTGGCTTTGCCAACAAAGAAGAAGCTGAGAGCTTTGGGATCCGTCCAGGTGACACCTTGGTCCCTGAAAGCACTGCAATCTTAACAGCCAATCAGAAAAACATCATCTCCAAAGCTTGGGACAACCGTTATGGGGTCTTGATGGTCAGCGAATTGGCACAAGCCCTCTCTGGACAAGCCCTAGCAAACGAGCTCTATGTCGGAGCAACTGTCCAAGAAGAAGTCGGACTGCGCGGTGCAGGGACTTCTGTGACCAAGTTTGATCCGGAAATCTTCCTAGCTGTTGACTGTTCTCCCGCTGCAGATGTCTACGGAGGCCAAGGAGCCATCGGCGAGGGAACCCTCCTTCGCATCTTTGACCCAGGTCACCTCATGTTGCCAAATATGAAGGACTTCCTCCTCACCACCGCTGAAGAAGCCGGCATCAAGTACCAATACTACTGTGGAAAAGGCGGAACGGATGCTGGAGTAGCCCACTTACGAAGCGGTGGAGTGCCATCTACTACCATCGGAGTCTGCGCACGCTACATCCACTCCCACCAGACCCTTTACGCTATGGATGACTTCCTTCAAGCCCAAGCCTTCCTTCAAGCCTTGGTCAAAAAATTGGATCGTTCAACCGTTGATTTAATTAAGAATTATTAATATTTTTCCAAAATAATTCTTTTAAACCCCCATTTTGGGGTTTTTTTGATATAATACTGAATGAATATTGCAACGGGTGTTCTTTTGCACTCCCCTTTCCCTATGTGAAAGGCGGAGCACCGCTAAAGATCACCCTCGCTTCTTTATTGGAGGTTTAAATGAAGAAACAAGCTTTTAGTTCCGAAAAGTATTTGAATTTGCAACGCGATCACATCCTCGAGCGCATCAACCAATTTGATGGCAAGCTCTACCTAGAGTTTGGAGGAAAAATGTTGGAAGATTTCCATGCAGCTCGTGTCCTTCCTGGTTATGAACCAGATAACAAAATTAAGCTTCTCCAAGAACTTCGTGACCAAGTGGAGATTGTGATTGCTATTAATGCCAATAACATTGAGCATTCAAAAGCGCGTGGTGACCTAGGAATCTCTTATGACCAAGAGGTCTTCCGCTTGATTGATAAATTCAATGAATTGGGCATCTATGTCGGCTCTGTCGTCATCACTCAATATGCTGGTCAACCAGCTGCAGACCTTTTCCGCAAACAGTTGGAAAAGAACGGTATCGCCTCTTACCTCCACTACCCAATCAAGGGCTACCCAACGGATATGGACCACATCATTTCTCCTGAGGGAATGGGGAAAAACGACTACATTCAAACTAGCCGTAATCTCGTTGTCGTGACAGCTCCTGGTCCTGGTTCTGGTAAATTGGCGACTTGTATGTCCAACATGTACCATGACCAATTAAATGGCATCAAATCTGGTTATGCTAAATTTGAAACCTTCCCAGTTTGGAACCTGCCTTTGCATCACCCAGTGAATTTGGCCTATGAAGCTGCTACTGCAGACCTTGACGATGTCAATATGATTGACCCATTCCACCTCCAAACCTATGGCGAAACAACGGTCAACTACAACCGGGATATCGAAATCTTCCCTGTCTTGAAGCGGATGTTGGAACGCATCCTTGGAGAATCTCCTTACGCTTCCCCAACAGATATGGGTGTGAACATGGTCGGCTTTGCCATCGTGGACAATGACGCAGCGATTGAAGCCTCTAAGCAAGAAATTATCCGCCGTTACTACCAAACCATTCTAGATGTGAAGGCAGAGCGTGTCGGAAACGGAGCTATTAAGAAAATTGAACTCTTGATGAATGACTTAGGCATTTCACCAAAAGACCGCCAAGTCACCGTCCTTGCCCGTCAAAAAGAGGAAGAAACCGGTGAACCTGCCTTGGCACTGGAATTGCCGAACGGAGAAACCGTGACAGGTAAGACTTCTGACTTATTTGGTCCAACGGCAGCTGTTCTCATCAACGCCATCAAGAAATTGGCCCATATTGATAAAGAAACCAAGTTGATTGAGCCAGAATATGTGAAACCAATCCAAGGCTTGAAGATCAACCACTTGGGCAGTCGCAACCCTCGCCTCCACTCAAATGAAATCCTCATCGCCCTCGCCATTACCGCCATGAACCATCCAGAGGCAAATCTTGCCATGCAAGAATTGGGTCGATTGAAAGGGAGCGAAGCCCATTCAACAGTCATGTTGACAGACGAAGATAAGAACGTTCTTCGCAAACTGGGCATTCATGTGACCATGGATCCAGTTTACCAATACGATCGCTTGTACCGCAAATAAAGAAAGGCAAGGCTAGACCGTTGGTCCTAGCTCCATATACAAAAAATCCCCTGAGTGCCTGAACCAGTTGGCACCCAGGGGATTTTTCATAGTTTAATTGGATGGAGAGTTACCTCTCCTTAAAAAGATAGAGGCCCACAATCAGTATCGGGACAAGGAGAAGGGGATACGCTTCTTTTGGCAGTAAGTCCGTTTCCAAACTCAACCAAAGGAAAAAAACAGCCAAGACAATCGCGATCAACCATTTTACAAGATAAGATTTCATGACGCCCACCTACCCCTAATCTATTTATGCATAGTATACTCCTGCTCAGTCAACCTGTCAAGGTAAAAAAGGTAGTTGACCTAAGGGTCAACTACCTTATGTTTCTTTCACAGCCTCCCACAGTTGTCGGATCTGTTTTCTTTGGACAGGATCCACAAAGTAAGGAGCAATTTCATTCAAGGATTCTAGGACAAATGCCCGTTCTGCCACATACGGATGAGGGAGAATCAAATCTGGACTATAGAGGATCAAATCCTCCATATAAAGGAGATCCAAATCGATGACCCGTGGTCCCCATTTGATCTCACGAATCCGGCCCATTTCTAGTTCGATTCCTAGCAAGGTCTCAATCAAGTCTTGGGGCGTAAACCAAGTTTCGACCTCTACGACTTGGTTGAGGAAGCTATCCTGCTCGACCCCTCCCCAAGGTGCTGTCTCAATCTGAGAAGAGGTTTGGAGAATCGTAAGCCCCTTTTCTTCTAGTCTAGATACAGCCGTCTCCAACTGTTGTCCCTTATCGCCCATATTGGTTCCCAGACCAATAAAGGCTCGTCTTTTTTCTCGTTCAATCGTGACCGAACAAGTATCCAAAGGTAGAGGAACTGGCGCCCAAGGTTTTTTCAGCTCCAGTCGAGCCTTTTTGACAAAGTCATAGGTTGCAAAAATCTTCTCCACAAGCTGAAAAGCTACTGTCTCAATCAAATCAATTTTCTCAGCTTGAACCCAATTTGTCAGTTGCTCTGCTAAGATTCCATAATGGATTGAAGCCGTCAAATCGCCCGTCCGAGCAGACTTTGTCATCTCATAATCGACACAGACATCCAGGACAAAGCGTTGCCCCAATTCCTTTTCAGCGGAAAACACACCATGATAAGCATAAATTTCCAAATCTTTGATCCGTAATTGATCCACCATCGTCACCTCAGTTTATCTAGGGATTAGTGTCCCATTAGTTTATAGGCTTCGTTTTTCAGGTCTTTATCTGTCTCTAACAAGCCACGCGCTGCTGTCGTTACAGTAGCTGTCCCTGGTTTGCGTACCCCACGCATGTTCATGCACATGTGCTCTGCTTCCACCCAGACAAGGGCTCCCTGCGCTCCCAGATACTCCATCAAGGCATCCGCGATTTCCACTGTCAAGCGCTCCTGGATTTGAGGCTTTTTGGCGTACACTTCCACTGTCCGAGCTAGCTTAGAGAGGCCCGCTACGCGCCCATTTGGGATATAGGCAATGTGGACCTTGCCATAGAAGGGCAAGAAATGGTGTTCACACATCGAGTGGAAGAAGATATCCTTTTCTACCACCATATTGTTGTCCACAATCTCAAAAGATTTTGATAGGTGGACTTCCGCAGTTTGGTTGAGACCTGCAAAAATCTCTTGGTACATCTTGGCAATGCGTTCTGGTGTTTCTTGCAAGCCCTCACGGCTTCCGTCTTCACCGACTGCGTCGATAATCATCTTCACGGCTTCTTGAATTTTCTTTGTATCCATGTTATCTCCTACTGATTTCTTCGATTAGAAAGGCTCTCACCTGAGCCAAAAAGTACAAGGATCCCGTCACTAAGAGGAGATCAGATTGTTGCAATTTTCTTTCTAGATATTGGGTTAAAAACACCTTCCATTCTTGATAAGGCAGGCCTTTTTGATGGGCTATTTCCTGCATGTCTCTCACGGAATAGGCGCGTGAATCCTCAAAGGTCGTCAAGGTTAATTGACTCTTTTCCAATCCGCTCCATAGTTCTAGCATCTCCTCAATCGCCTTAGTCTGGATACAGGTAAACAAGACTTGTTTGTCCAACTGTCCATACCGTTCTTTTATGGTGGCTACAAGAGGGGCTACTGCATGCGGATTATGGGCGCCATCTAGAATGATGAGGGGCTGGGTCGAAATAACCTCTAGGCGTCCCGGCCACTGGACCCCTTCCCAAGCTTGGAGGATTTCTTCTCGGCTTAAGAAAGAGAGCCCCTTTTCTTGACAGAAGGTATCGCAGAGAGCCAGGGCCAGTCCAGCATTGTCGACTTGATGAAGTCCCAAGAGCCCTGTCTTTAGTTGCATTTCTTCCCGATACTGGCTCTGATAGCCAAAAACTTCCCCGTCTGCCAGTGACTCTTGGTAGCTAACTAAAAAGTCCTGACCTAACAGCTCTACTGGTGCCGATAAGCAGTTCGCCCGCTGCACAATGACTTCTTGGGCTTCCAGTTCCATCCGGCCTAGCAAGACCGGAATCTTTTCCTTGATGATTCCCGCCTTCTCTTGAGCAATGGAGGCCAAATCCGGCCCTAAGAGAGCCACATGGTCCAAGCCAATCGTCGTGATGGCTGTCAAAATAGGCTGACAAACATTGGTACTATCGAGACGACCACCCATGCCCACTTCCAAAATGACCACATCCGGCTTTTCTGCTGCAAAATAATCAAAAGCCAGGACGGTCAGCAACTCGAACTCGGTCAAGCCCAGCAAGGTCTGATCAGAACTGTTTTTTGCAAGTAAGTCCTGATAGAGGGACAGATAAGTTTCTAAATCCTGATCTGAGATGGGAAGCCCATTAATACTGATTTGCTCATGAAAGGAAACTAGATAGGGGGAGGAGAAAACACCAACCCGCAACCCTTTCGCCTCTAGTAAAGACCGTAAATGGGCTAGGGTCGATCCTTTTCCATTGGTCCCAGCTAGATGGATTACAGGACAGGCTAAGTGTGGGTTTCCCCTCAAGGCCAGCAGGGCTTCCATTCGCTCCAAGCCAAAATGGGGCTCGGAAGAACGATAAGTAGCTAACCAACTGAGATCTACTGTCATATCTCTTCTCTTTTCTTTAGCGATATTGTTTCAAATGAAGGTCCTGCGCTTGATCGGCTTGGTAGATCGCACTACCGATAGCTACCGCCATCTTATGGAGGGGGATATCATGCACACGCACAATTTCTACCCCTTGGCTGGCAGCCACACTCGTCAAATGACTGGATGCCAAATCCTGATTGTAGAATCCTTCTTTCGTTTCAGGGTCAGTCTCAAATCCCTCTTCTTCCAGAATATTAACCACAAAGCGCTTCCGAGAGACTCCTAAAAAGATTGGATACCCCTTAGCATGAATGGTTTTTAAGTCCTGCAAAAGTTGGAGGTTTTCCCGCTTGGTCAAGCCAAAACCAATCCCAGGATCTAAGAAGAGTTGATCCGGACTCAATCCCGCCTCCTCTGCTAGCTCAAGGCTCTTAGCAAAGAAGGTCCACATGCAGTCTTGGATAGAGAGACCTTCAAACTGCGCCAACTCCTCTGATGAAAAGGCCGGCTCAAAACCAAAGGTCGGAAAAATGACGGAACTTGGATGATGAGGACGAGCCATGACTGGATTAAACATAAGAATGGCTCCAGCCTGAGCTTCTGCAATCACCCCAGCCATTTGCGGATCTCCTAGCAGGCCTGTGATATCATTGACCAAGTCTGCGCCAGCTGCTAGGGCTGCACGAGCGACCTCTGACTTCCAAGTATCAACCGAAATCAAGATATCACTCTCTGCTCGAATCGCTTCAATGACGGGCACGACTCGCTGGATTTCTTCCTGAATTTCCACAAAATGACTCCCTGGACGTGTGGACTCCCCACCAATATCCAGTATGCTTGCCCCTTCTGCTATTAACTTTCGAGCTTGCTCGAGAGCTCTATCTACCGTTTGGTAACGCCCCCCATCTGAAAAGGAGTCGGGGGTGACATTGAGGATGCCACATAGAAGTGTCCTATCCTTGCCTAGTTGTCTCCATTCACTCTTTGACATATCTTCCTTCATCTTTCTACAGAAATGCCAACCAAGCATAGAAAAGAGGTTAGAATCTTTCCAACCTCCGAGTTTGTCTCTATCTGCGCCTAGATGCTTCTTTGGTAGCTTACCAAAGCTTCTGAATAAAACCCATTGGTCCTATCATTCTACCATATTTTAAGCGGGAAGAAAAGAAACCAGAATAGTTATCAGAAAGGCAAAAGCATTCATGGTAAAGTGCAATAAAATCGAATATTCTACTCGTTTGTAGCGGTAGGCAACCCAAGTCAAGATGAGGGACATGCCCCCATAGATAATCCAGGAACCAAGATTACTTGGTGTATGTAAATAGGCAAAAACAAGAGCCCCAACCAAATAACCAATTTTTTCGTGCCCCTTAAAGATCAAGCGGGGAATCACAGCACGACAGATAATTTCTTCTCCTAAAGGTGCCACTACAACAATGAGCAAACCCATTGCCAGCTGAGGGGCCAAGGAAGCCACCCCTTGGATGGTCTCTTGGTTAGCTGTCGTCGCCTCTCCCAACTGTCGAAGAAGGTTAACCCCAAGAGCATTATTGGCCAGCAACAGGAGAAAATAAAGGAAATTTCGCCCAATATCTCTGCCTTTGATTCGTGAAAAATCTAGTGAATCAAGTGGACTCCATTTCATAAACCACCAAAGCAAATAGACGAGGAGCATGGTGACCCCAAGGACCAAACTATTGATCGTCCAATTTGACCAAGCATTTTCAATCCCCAAGATCAAAGCGATCATGGGTAGTTGAGTCGCTATAAATAACGGTATTCCAATTAGTAACCACAGACCATTTGAAACCCATTTTTTCTCCATCCAATTTTCCATTATTTTACCTCGATTATCAAACTATTTTTCTAGTATAGCATAGATGAGCTACTGGGGCAAGCCCAAGTAGAAGTCACACAAGAGAAAAAAGAGGCGCTTCAAGTCAGCCTCTTCTCTCTTGTTTTTATAGAATAAAGTCTTATCCCTTGTTTTTAAAGCGTTCAACATCACGTGCAATGACTAATTCTTCGTCCGTTGGGATGACCAAGACTCTCACTTTAGCATCCGCTGTTGAAATATCGCCTTCTGCACCAAAGACATTCTTTTCTGGATCAAGCTCACAACCAAACCAAGTTAAGCCGTCAATGACTTGTCCACGGATCGTTTTAGAATTTTCCCCGATACCAGCTGTAAAGATGATGGCGTCTGCTCCATTCAAGACAGCAAAGTATTGACCGATGTATTTCTTAATACGGTCGACAAAAATGTCGTTGGCCAAAAGTGCCTTGTCGTTTCCACTGCGCATGGCTTCGTGGATATCGCGCATATCACTAGAAAGCTCAGACACCCCTAGAAGACCAGATTCACGGTTCAAGATACGACTAATATCTTCTGGACTGTTGAAGTCCTCTGTGTGCTCCATCAAGTAAGGAATAATAGCAGGGTCAATATCCCCTGTACGTGTTCCCATCATGATGCCACCAAGTGGTGTGAAGCCCATAGACGTATCGACAGAAATCCCTTTGTCTACCGCTGTAATAGAAGCTCCATTCCCAATGTGGCAGGTGATTAATTTCAACTCTTCGATTGGTTTTCCAAGAAGCTTCGCAGCTTCGTGGGCTACATACTCATGGCTGGTCCCGTGAGCCCCATATTTACGAACCTTGTTTTCTGTATAGTACTTAGTTGGAAGAGGATAACGATAAGCTTTTTCAGGCATTGTTGTATGGAAAGAGGTATCAAATACAACAACGCTGGTAATATCTGGTAACAATTCTTTAAAGGCACGGATCCCAGCAGCGTTGGCAGGGTTGTGCAATGGGGCCAACAAAGAAAGTTCCTCAACCTTTTGAATGACTTCTTCATCTACAAGAGCAGACTCTTTGAAGTACTCGCCACCTGCAACGACACGGTGCCCTACTCCAGTGATTTCATCGTAGGAAGAAATAATATCGAAACGAATCAAATCATCGAGAAGGATTTTAACCGCTTGTGTGTGGTTCTCGATATCTAAAACCTGTTTTTCCGCTCGACCGTCAAATTTTACTGTCGAAATGGAATCTTTAAGTCCAATTCTCTCGATGAGCCCTTTTGCCAAAACTGTTTCTTCTGGCATTTGGTATAATTGCCATTTCAAACTTGAACTACCTGCATTAATTGCAATTGTTTTCGTCATTTTTTTACCTCTTTAAGCGTTTTCACTCCTATTATAGCAAAATTTTGTTTAAATTTCACTTTCTTTATTCCAGTTTTGAAAACTTTCACGGAATTTCATGAGGTCTTCCTGGTCTTGCAAATCAGTCAAAGGATAGACAAATGGTTGGACCACCGCTTCTTCTTGCTTGCGGAAAACAAAGATGGTTTTTGCTAGATTGGCTGATCGAAAGAGGTTCTCTGGCAAGGTCACCATGGCCAAGACCTGAGCATGATCCTGCATCCATTGTTTCAGCAGAGGACTCTGCTCGCTCGTCAAGAGATCATTCGGAGCTAGAAAAATAGCGACGCCACCTGGTTTTAAGTATTTTAGCGATTGTTCAATCAATAAATGATGGGCATAGGTGTGGCCCTGAGGGGAAGCGACCTGGTAACGACTCGCAATGGCATCATCTGGATAATAACCGACAGGTAAATCGCTGATAATCACATCGCTCTCTTTCAAAACTTGTGGACGAATGGCATCACCTTGGGCAAAATTCACATCCGCCTTCATCACTTCTGCCATACTAGCCGCAAGGTCAATCAAGAGATCATCAATTTCCAAGCCCAAATAATCTAAGGAACGCTGACAGTTGTTCATCAAGGTTTGGGCCAAGTTCCCTGTTCCACTCCCCATTTCTAGCACATCTACTTGATCGGAACTCGCCAACTGATCCACTAGGAAGACCAGAAGAAATCCAATCCCATCTGGCGTAAATTGGTGATTGGCCTGTAGGGGCTCTGTTTGGGCAGCCTTCATCAAAAGATACTGGAAGGAACGACGCCACTCTTCCTTGTTTAAGTTCAAGTCCTTCAGGCGCTGGTTGTTTTCCTTCACTAGAGTCAACTCTGTTTGCCCATCCAGATAGATGGCATTCTGCTCAACTAGAGCATCATAAAAGTTGGTCTGCAAATCATTTTGGATAGTTTGGGTATTCTCTAATAGGTAGCCGTAGGCTTTCTCAATTTTTTCGAAATTCATGCTTTCCTCCATCTCTTAATCATATCAAATTTTAAGAGTTTTCGCTATGCTTTTCGAAGGCCTGAGGCTTCTCTTCCTCAGTCGTGGTCGGGTGGTCTGTGGCCGAATCTGGAGCCTGCTTCTCCTTTTCCTTCTTGTCGGTTTTTTTCTTTTCACGAGGAGGTAGAGCAAAGGTGAAATGATAGCTTCCCCCATCTTGTAAGTGACTCGTTACGTTGGCAAAGCCCGATTTTTCTTCCAAATCGACTCGACCAGTTGAGAAGGTTATGGTTTTTTCTTCCCGATCCCAAGTATCAATCGCCAATTGAGCTTGCGCATAAGCCTGGATCCGGTGCTGACTAGCAAGGAGGATCCGTCTCTCTGCCACTTGTCTGTTCAGGTAAAACTGAAGCAAGAGACTAAAAACCGCCGACATAAAAAGGGCATAAAGAAGGATCCCGGCCTCAATCTGCTTCTTTTTTATCCTTTTCCACCACACGGTAGACCACCTCCCTTTCTAATCCTTCTTCAAAGCGTAGCTGAATAGACACCAGATCCCCTCTTTTTTCAATCCAGGCGGATTCAACTCCATCTATCATCGGTTGGTAGCCACGGCCAGTCGCATCTGTCTTTCGGATATCTCCTCCCTTAGCCAGTCCAATGGCTATGGGTTTTTGATCCTGAACAAGATAGAGTTTGTTGTCTCTGACCTCTTCAAATTGACTACGAGATAATTCAATGTCCAGCTGGTCCTGAAAGAGAAGCCACTCCTCTTGCTTGATGTGGCTTTGGTACTGGAGTTCTTGACGCAAGAGGCTTGTCAATCCTTGAAACACCAATAAACCACCACTGATAACGAGCAAGGCAACCAAGGCCTCCAGTAAAGTAAAGGCTGGCAGTTTATTTCTTTTCAACAGCAATCACAACCTTTCCTTCATGATAGACCTTTAAGGACTTGGCCGATTTCTCTACTTGAACACTGACCTGGTTAATGGTCAATTGATCCTGCCTGGTCTGGATCGCCATTTTTGCGACTCGCAAGACTTCTCCTTGTCTCAACTCTTCTAAGCGCTGCTGTCGCGAGTCCCCTAACTCTCCCAGCACAAGGGTCGTGAGGACACCAAACATCGCTAGGGCGATTAGTCCTTCTAACAAGAGACTAGCGGGGAGCCGTCGATTTCTTAATTTTTCCATTCCCAATTGCCAACTGATAGGTCACCACCTCTTTCTCTGTCTGAAATTGAATCTTGGTCAAGCTTGAATTGCCTCCTGCTGGATCAAAGGTCAGTTGCTTCTCTTTAATCACTTCCACCCCTTTTGGAAGCGGCAATTCTTGATAGGGACTATGAACCCCACCATGGTCGATGGAAAGGAGAGTTCTCTCCTCTTTTGCAATACTCATCTTTTGCGTCTCCTGATAAACCCGTTCAAATTCCGAGAAAAACAATGTTTCTTCTACCTGCCCAAAGGCTTGATGGACTGACCCAGCTAACAGCCAACATAGAAGACTGACGATACCTAGAGTTAGTAAGCTCTCTAGAAGGGTGAAAGCCTTAATCTGCAACCGCACGGTGATCACCTGCATTCTTCACATAGTGAGCACGGTAGGCTTCTGCTTGTTTTTGAGTGATTTGTCCTTCTGCGACTAGCTTAGAAAGACTAGCTTTTTCATTCTGATGATTGAGTTCATAGAGCTCGGCCTGGCTCTCCACGACTTTGACGACTGCTCGATTTCCTGTATCCGTTACTGAATCTTTCTGCTTGGTCAAATTCGGAACAAAGAGCAAGAGAAGAACGCTGATAATGAGCAAAACAACTAACATTTCAATCAGAGTAAAAGCTTTTACCTTGAGTGTACGCAATGATTTCATAAAGGAACCTCCAAATTTTCATAGATCGGCAGCAACATGGCTGCATAGAGTAAAACAATCATAAGGGCGACAAAGACAAAGACCAGTGGTTGGACGACATTCATGGCCTTGTTCAAACGATGGAAAAAGCCTGCCCAGGTCTTGTCTGCATAGATTTCCAACTCACTACCGAGCTTGGACTTGGCCTCCCCATATTCAATCATGAGGGCCATCTCTCGTTTAAAGAAAGGATACGTCTGAATATGATCAGAAAAAGAAGTCCCCCGAGCTAAGGCTACTTCCAAATCCTGTCCAATCTCTCGAAAGAGACGGGAACGTTGTCCCTGCATCATAGGAAAAATTTGATTCAGCTCCAACCCTTGGGCAATCATACTTCCCCATTCTCGAGCATAAAAAGCTGTCAGATAATCCTGTAGGAAGGGGCGAAGAAAAGGAAGTCTAGCCAAAGATGAAACCAGGGCCAGCCGCTTGGCACGACGGCCTAGGAAAAGGAGCATCAAAACTCCAATCGTCAACACCACACTCCCTAACAAAACATACTGGGGAAAAACACTGATCAGTCGTGTCGCCCCATTTTGACTCTCCAACTGAGGCAAGAGATAATTTTTCAGCCCCAGCATAATCAAGATCAAAAATCCCAACAAGAGCACGGGATAGGTCGCCACCTCAACTAGTTTCTTTCGAACCTGGGTCAGATTTTCCAAGTAGCTACGGATTTTTTCCAAACTTAAGGTAACATTTCCATGCTGCTCTGCCAGTGCCAATTGAGTCGTTACCTGATCGGAGAAACCTAGATCAGAGAGAATGGCTGACAGGGGCTTTCCGTTGGCAAGTCCAGCTTGCATTCTTTCAACAAAATTGGCTTCTACCAATTGACTGCGCCGAAGAAAGTCGATGACCTCTGATAGATGAAAGCCACTACTGTAGAGATTGTGAAAGAGCTCAATGACATGTTCTTGCTTAGCAATCGATAATTTTTTCGGCTTGCGCCTGATCCAGCTCAATATGTCCCGCTTCATAAAGCGCGTCCATTTGCTGGTTCCACTTTTGACTGGAGTGGTTTTGGTAATCTTGGATGGCAAAGTCAGTGACACCTCCTCCCTTTATCAAACGCTGGTAACATATCCCTTGAAGGACAATCCGTAACTCCTCCTCACTCACCCCCAACTCCAATAGGCGTTCATAAACCCCAGGAATGCTCTTGGCATGGATGGTGGAAAAGACTGTCACACCTGTCAGACTAGCCCGAATAACTGCGCGAGCTGTCTCCGTGTCACGGATTTCCCCGATGAGGAGGAGATCTGGGCGATGACGCAAAGACAGTTTAATCAAGCTATCATAGGTCATGCCAATCGCTTCATTGAGTTGCAGTTGCAGCATCTCTTCCTGCTTAATTTCTACGGGATCTTCAATTGACATGACTTGTTGCCCTGAAAATTTCTTCTTGGCCAGGGCATGCATCAGTGTCGTCTTCCCCGATCCGACTGGACCTGCAAATAAGTAGAGCCCCCGCTTACTCACCTTCTCTTCTAGCTCTTGAAGTTGGTCGAACCAGAAACGGAGCTCTCGGTCCTCATTGTGGAGCAGGCGAATGACCAAACTCTCATATCCCCTATAGTCTCCCACAGTAGACAAACGTAAGGACAAGACCTTATCCCCTAGAGAATAGTCACAGGAGCCCAATTGACTCCGGCGCCTTTCCCCCACATTCATCCCTGCCATAAACTTAAAATGGCTGACGACCGCTACCATTTGTTCTTGTGAATAGGTCTCGATAAAGCGTCGCTCATCCCCAACCCTTAAAAAGAGCTGATAGTCTGACGATCGAGGAACAAAATAAATATCCTGAGCTTCGGCATTCGATGCCATTCGAATTATGGATTGTGCAATTTCTTGAACCATATTTCCTCCTTTCACTATATAATTCGCAAATAATTGGCCAACTAACGCTGATTTTAGAAAAAAGAGCAAAAAAAAGAAACTCAACTGCATATTGAATTTCTCTTCCTATAGATTATTGCTCTCGTAGTCTAGCTTACAAGAGCGATGAGCCGTGTGGGCATTCTCTTTTTCGTAGCCTGGACGGCGCTTGCTTCTCGGTATCTTCTGATCGTTTTCTAGCAAGGCGACTGAATGATATTGTTGCACGTATTCCGCACATTCTTCACACCAGCGCTGATCCTCAGGATCCCAAAAAATCGTCATTAAATCACTTCTACTTTTAAATAATGGAGATTGCTCTCTTAAAAGTAACCATTGGCGTTTGTAATATTTGAGGGCTTCATAATAGTCATCAAAACTCTGACTAGTGACAATGTCCTTCTCCCAATCTTCTAAAAACCACCAGGGTTCGTAATCCCCATACATTTCAATCACTTGATACATATTTCTCTCCGTCCTTTGTATCCAATATTATATATAAAATCCTTTGATAATAAAAGAATTCTGCTTATGAAAGAAAAAATCAGTAAATTTCCCGAACATTTTCTCCATTTTCTTTCAAAATATACCCCGACGAAGGAAAGCTAGGCTATTTTTTGACACAAACAAAAAGAAGCCCTACTGATAATCAGTAAAGCTTCTTTTGGGATTAATTTTCTTCCACTACAGGTGATTCAACCATTTCAGTTACTTCTTCTGTGACTGGAACTTCTTCGATAATTTCGACTTCATTGACTGCTTGTGGTTCCAAGTTACGGTAGCGAGCCATACCTGTACCTGCAGGAATAATCTTACCAATGATAACATTTTCCTTAAGTCCAAGGAGATGGTCTTTCTTACCACGAATCGCTGCATCAGTGAGGACACGAGTTGTTTCCTGGAAGGAAGCCGCTGACAAGAAACTATTGGTTTCAAGAGAGGCTTTGGTGATTCCCATAAGGACAGGACGAGCCGTCGCAGGAACCCCACCAGAAATAACCACATCACGGTTGGCATCTGTAAAGTCTGTGATATCCATGAGAGTACCCATGAGAAGGTCTGTATCTCCTGGATCCATAACGCGAACCTTACGGATCATTTGACGCACCATTACCTCGATGTGTTTGTCGCCGATTTCTACCCCTTGGCTACGGTATACTTTTTGTACTTCCGCAAGGAGGTAAGTTTCAACAGACAAGACATCACGAACGGCAAGAAGACGTTTTGGTTGGATAGACCCTTCTGTAAGAGCCGCACCACGAGAGACTTGATCTCCCACTTCGACTTTCATACGGGCTGTGTAAGGGACAACATATTCTCCCTCTCCAGTCGCACCACGTACAAAGACTTTCTTGGTCCGTGTCGAAGCATCTTCTTCAATGGCTGTGACTTCCCCTTTGACTTCAGTGATAACCGCTTCCCCTTTCGGATTGCGGGCTTCAAAGATTTCTTGGACACGAGGAAGACCTTGCGTGATATCGGTATTTGAGGCAACCCCACCCGTATGGAAGGTACGCATGGTCAACTGTGTACCAGGTTCCCCGATAGATTGGGCGGCGATGGTTCCGACTGCTTCACCAACCTCAACCGCATCACCAGTCGCCAAGTTGATACCATAACAGTGACGGCAGACACCATGACGAGTGTTACATGTGAAGACAGAACGGATGGTCACTGCTTCAACACCTGCATTGACGATGTCACGAGCGATATCTTCTGTAATCAAGGTATCTGGACCAACGATGACTTCTCCTGTTTCAGGATGTTTAACAGATTTCTTGGTATAACGACCTGTCAAACGCTCTTCCAATGGTTCAATCATTTCTTTACCATCTGTAATAGAGGTAATGAGAAGTCCACGGTCAGTTCCACAGTCATCTTCACGAATGATCACGTCTTGGGCAACGTCAACCAAACGACGAGTCAAGTAACCTGAGTCGGCTGTCTTAAGGGCCGTATCAGTCATCCCTTTACGAGCACCGTGAGTAGAGAAGAACATTTCGAGTACTGACAAACCTTCGCGGAAGTTTGAAAGGATTGGCAATTCCATGATCCGTCCGTTTGGAGCGGCCATCAAACCACGCATACCGGCAAGCTGCGAGAAGTTTGAGATGTTACCACGGGCTCCAGAGTCCATCATCATAACGATTGGGTTCTTCGGATCTTGGTTATCAATCAGACGTTTTTCCAATTTCTCACGTGCTGCACGCCATTCAGCTGTAACCGCATTGTAGCGCTCATCATCTGTAATCATCCCTTTACGGAACTGTTTGGTGATTTGTTCTACACGCTTGTGAGATTCTTCAATGATTTCAGCCTTGTCTTCAACAACTGGAATATCGGCAATCCCCACTGTCAAACCAGCAAGGGTTGAGTGGTGGTATCCTAAGTCTTTCAAACGGTCCAAGAAAGCAGATGTTTCTGTTGTACGGAAGCGTTTGAAGATTTCCGCAATGATGTTTCCAAGGTTTTTCTTCTTGAATGGAACGTTTAATTCCAATTTCTCAATCGCTGCTTTGACATCTTGACCAGGCTCCAAGAAATACTTAGCTGGAACACCTTCTGTCAAGTTGGCATTATTTGGCTCTTGAAGATATGGAAGTTCTGCAGGCATGATATCGTTAAAGAGAATCTTACCAACAGTTGTCAAGAGAATCTTGTGTTGTTGCGCTTCTGTCCATGGTTTGTTCAAGCTATCCGTCGCAATTCCGACACGGGTATGCAAGTGAACATAGCCATTGCGAAGGGCCATGACCGCTTCATCACGGTCTTTGAAGACCATGCCTTCGCCTTCACGACCAGCTTCTTCCATAGTCAGGTAGTAGTTCCCCAATACCATATCCTGAGATGGGGTAACGACTGGCTTCCCGTCTTTCGGATTCAAGATGTGCTCAGCAGCCAGCATCAAGATACGAGCTTCTGCTTGGGCTTCTTCTGAAAGCGGTACGTGGATGGCCATTTGGTCCCCGTCAAAGTCGGCATTGTAGGCTTCACAGACAAGTGGGTGCAAGCGAAGAGCTTTCCCGTCAATCAAGACAGGTTCAAAGGCTTGGATCCCCAAACGGTGAAGGGTCGGTGCGCGGTTCAAGAGCACTGGATGTTCTTTGATCACTTCTTCCAAGATATCCCAGATACGCTCATCTCCACGTTCTACCAAGCGTTTTGCCGCTTTCACGTTTTGCACGATATCACGGGCAACGATTTCACGCATAACGAATGGTTTAAAGAGCTCGATGGCCATTTCACGTGGCACACCACATTGGTACATCTTAAGAGTCGGACCAACGGCGATAACGGAACGTCCTGAGAAGTCCACCCGTTTACCGAGCAAGTTTTGACGGAAACGTCCTTGTTTCCCTTTAAGCATGTGGCTCAATGATTTAAGCGGACGGCTACCTGGTCCTGTGATCGGACGACCACGACGACCGTTGTCGATCAAAGCATCAACGGCTTCTTGGAGCATCCGTTTTTCGTTTTGCACGATGATACCAGGAGCATTCAACTCAAGCAAACGCGCCAAACGGTTGTTCCGGTTGATCACACGACGGTAAAGGTCGTTCAAGTCAGAGGCGGCAAAACGGCCACCATCCAATTGGACCATCGGACGAAGATCTGGTGGAATAACGGGAAGGATGTTGAGAACCATCCACTCTGGCTTGTTGCCAGATTTGTAGAAGGCATCTAAGACATCCAAACGGCGAACAGCCTTCACACGTTTTTGACCAGTTGCAGTCTTCAATTCTTCTTTCAAGACAGCAATTTCTGCTTCCAAATCCACTTGTTTCAAGAGGTCTTGGATCGCTTCTGCCCCCATCTTAGCTACAAAAGAACCTGGTCCGTATTCGCGCAAGCGTTCACGGTATTCACGCTCTGTCATGATAGACTTGTGCTCAAGCGGTGTATCTTTTGGATCGATCACCACGTAAGCTGCGAAGTAGATGACTTCTTCAAGGGCACGAGGACTCATGTCCAAGGTCAACCCCATACGAGAAGGGATGCCTTTGAAGTACCAGATGTGTGACACAGGTGCTTTCAATTCGATGTGTCCCATGCGTTCACGACGAACCTTGGCACGTGTTACTTCCACACCACAGCGGTCACAAACAATCCCTTTGTAACGGATCCGTTTGTATTTCCCACACGCACATTCCCAGTCTTTTGTCGGTCCAAAGATGACTTCATCAAAGAGACCTTCACGTTCTGGTTTCAATGTACGGTAGTTGATAGTTTCAGGTTTCTTGACCTCTCCATAAGACCATGAACGGACCTTGCTTGGAGAAGCTAGGGTGATTTGCATACTTTTAAAACGATTTACATCAACCACTATTTCTTACCTTTCTTTATGTTCATTATCGATTGTATGTTCTTCTGCTTTTTGGTGAAGGAGAGAAGGCACTTCCTTCACACCTTCAACCCTAAAGCTTGGGGGTAGAGAACCTTCTCAGGTTTTCTTCCCTCTTGAACTACATATTTTATTAATCTTCTTTCCCTTCAGCTTCGAAAGCCGCGCGAGCTTCCTTAGCTGCTTTTTCACGTGCTTTTTCTAGATCATCTACGTGGATGACATCGTCGTCTTCCCCTTCGTCAAGATCGCGAAGTTCGACTTCTTTGTCATCTTCATCTAGGACACGCATATCCAATCCAAGTGATTGCAATTCTTTCACGAGTACTCGGAAGGACTCTGGCACACCTGGTTTTGGAATTGGTTTTCCTTTGGTAATCGCTTCATAAGCTTTCAAACGTCCGTTGACATCGTCTGACTTGTAGGTCAAGATTTCTTGAAGGACATTAGACGCACCATAAGCCTCAAGGGCCCAAACTTCCATTTCCCCGAAACGTTGTCCACCAAACTGAGCTTTACCTCCGAGTGGTTGTTGGGTAACCATTGAGTATGGTCCGACAGAACGAGCATGGAGTTTATCATCAACCATGTGGTGAAGCTTGATCATGTACATGACACCAACAGAAACTCGGTTGTCAAATGGCTCACCAGTCCGTCCATCGTAAAGAATGGTCTTAGCATCGCTATCCATACCGGCCTCACGAACAGTATCCCAGAGATCTTCTGAACTTGCTCCGTCAAAGACTGGTGTTGCGATGTGGATGCCCAAGTTACGAGCTGCCATACCAAGGTGAAGTTCCATAACCTGACCGATATTCATACGGGATGGCACCCCAAGTGGGTTCAACATGATATCAACCGGTGTACCATCTGGAAGGTAAGGCATGTCTTCAACGGGAACAATACGGGATACAACCCCTTTGTTTCCGTGACGACCGGCCATCTTATCTCCGACGCGGATCTTACGTTTTTGTGCGATGTAAACACGAACCAACATGTTGACACCAGATTGCAATTCATCTCCGTTTGCACGCGTAAAGATTTTGACATCGCGAACGACTCCATCTCCACCGTGAGGTACACGAAGAGAAGTATCACGCACTTCACGAGATTTATCTCCAAAGATAGCGTGGAGGAGACGTTCTTCAGCAGAAAGGTCTTTTTCACCCTTCGGTGTTACCTTACCAACTAAGATATCGCCTTCTTTTACTTCCGCACCGATACGGATAATACCCATTTCGTCAAGGTTTCTGAGAGCATCTTCCCCAACGTTTGGAATTTCACGAGTGATTTCTTCAGGGCCTAACTTAGTGTCGCGCGTTTCTGATTCGAATTCTTCCAAGTGAACAGATGTGTAGACATCTTCTTTCACCAAGCGTTCGCTCATGATAACGGCATCCTCAAAGTTGTAACCTTCCCATGTCATGTAGGCAACGATTGGGTTTTGACCAAGGGCCATTTCCCCTTTTTCCATCGATGGACCGTCTGCGATAAAGTCTCCTTTTTCAACAACGTCACCAACTTTTACAAGAGTACGTTGGTTGTATGCAGTACCTGAGTTTGAACGACGGAATTTTTGGATGTGGTAGACATCAAGGGATCCATCTTTACGACGAACTTCTACCTTATCCGCATCTGCATAGCTAACTTTACCATCATGTTGCGCAATGACTGCAGCTCCTGAGTCATGGGCTGCTTGATATTCCATACCAGTACCCACGTAAGGCGCTTTTGGATCGATCAATGGCACAGCCTGACGTTGCATGTTGGCACCCATGAGGGCACGGTTGGAGTCATCGTTTTCCAAGAACGGAATACATGCTGTCGCAACGGCAACTACTTGCTTTGGAGATACGTCCATGTAGTCAACTTGATCAGATGGGAACTCTTGGTTGTTACCACGGTGACGTCCCATAACGATTGGCTCAGCAAAACCACCTTTTTCGTTCAACTTAGAGTTGGACTGGGCTACGATGTACTCATCTTCTTCATCAGCTGTTAACCAAACGATTTCGTTGGTGACCACACCTTTTTCACGGTCTACTTTACGGTATGGCGTTTGGATGAAACCATACTTGTTCAAGTGTCCGTAGGATGACAAGTTGTTGATCAAACCGATGTTTGGTCCTTCAGGTGTTTCGATTGGACACATACGTCCATAGTGAGTGTAGTGCACATCACGGACTTCGTATCCAGCACGGTCACGTGTCAAACCACCAGGCCCTAAGGCTGACAAACGACGTTTGTGAGACAACTCAGAAAGTGGGTTGTGTTGGTCCATGAACTGGGACAATTGTGAAGAACCAAAGAATTCTTTGATCGCTGCAGTCACGGGGCGGATATTAATGATTTGTTGTGGTGTTAATACTTCATTATCTTGAACAGACATGCGTTCACGAACATTACGTTCCATCCGTGAAAGTCCCAGACGCACTTGGTTGGCAAGCAATTCACCTACCGCACGGATCCGGCGGTTTCCAAGGTGGTCGATGTCATCCACGCGGCCAAGACCTTCAGCCAAGTTAAGGAAGTAGCTCATTTCAGCAAGGATATCGGCTGGAGTGATAGTACGAACCTTATCATCTGGATTAGCATTGCCGATGATAGTGATAACGCGATCTGGATCTGTTGGTGCTACAACCTTGAATTTTTGAAGAACGACTGGTTCTGTCAATACTGCTGAATCATTTGGAGTATAGACAATCTTATTCAGATCACCATCCAAATGTTCTGAGATGCTGTCGATGACATCGCGTGTCATCACTGTACCAGCTTCTACAAGGATTTCTCCTGTTTCAGCATCTACCAAAGGTTCTGCAAGGGTTTGGTTCAATAAACGGTTCTTGATATTTAGTTTCTTGTTGATCTTGTAGCGACCAACTGGGGCCAAGTCATAACGACGTGGATCAAAGAAACGGGCTACCAACAAGCTACGTGAGCTTTCCGCTGTTTTTGGCTCACCTGGACGAAGACGCTCATAAATTTCTTTAAGAGCTTCATCTGTACGAGAATCCATTGGGTTTTTGTGGATATCTTTTTCAACAGTGTTGCGAACCAATTCGCTATCCCCAAAAATATCAAAAATCTCGTCATCTCCAGAGAAACCAAGGGCACGAACCAAGGTCGTAAATGGAATCTTACGCGTACGGTCGATACGAGTATAAGCAATATCTTTTGAGTCTGTTTCAAGCTCTAGCCAAGCTCCACGGTTCGGAATAACCGTTGATCCATAGCCAACCTTACCGTTCTTGTCCACCTTATCATTGAAGTAGACACCTGGTGAACGTACGAGCTGAGATACGATGATCCGCTCTCCACCATTGATGATAAAGGTTCCCATTTCGGTCATGATTGGGAAATCACCAAAGAAGACTTCTTGAGTTTTGATTTCGCCTGTTTCCTTGTTGACCAAACGGAAGGTTACAAAGATTGGGGCAGAATAGCTCGCATCATGGATACGTGCTTCTTCCAAGGTATACTTTGGTTCTCTGATTTCATAGCCGACGAATTCCAACTCCATTGTGTCTGTGAAGTTCGAAATTGGCAATACATCTTCGAAAACTTCTTTCAAACCATGATCCAGAAAATCTTTAAATGAATCCGTTTGGATTTCAATCAAATTTGGTAAATCAAGAACTTCTTTGATTCTTGAAAAACTACGACGGGTCCGATGTTTCCCGTATTGAACGTCATGTCCTGCCAAAGTTTTAACTCCTTTTCTATACTAGGATACCAGCTAGGGGAAACCCCTCTCTGAAGATCCGGTTTCTATATCGCTTCTGACTACATCAGAATAGTTCTCATCCAGTCGAAACGATGTTATGAAGGGGTGTGATCTACATCACGTGAGAAGAAATCTCCTCCGTATCATTCATCCTTTTTGGAATTTTTAGAAAGATTAAGTTTGTATGACAAATCTGTTTGTTTCTAAAAATAGGCACAAAAAGAGCAGCTAAATCGACTTTTATAAAGTTTGATTTAACTGCTGTAAGCTTCTATTTGGACAATATTTCAAATAAAGCACACGACAAATTACTTGTCCTTATTATATCGTATTTTCACAAAAAACACAAGGTTTTCTCTAGACATGAAAACGATTTTATGGTATTATCCCTGATAATTTTTACCGATTTTGTCCACTCGATGATGAACTGCTTGGCGTACTAGTATTGCCTGTCCGATTGCTATTGCGATTCCCATTGGAAGTCCCCGCTGAACCTCCTAACATTCCAGCCCAAGCACTAGCATAATCACTATCTGATCCACCAATAGCAAAACGGTAGGTCGTTTGTGGAGCACCATTTTTAGCCCAATAGCTGGTAACTGTCGCACCCGACACATCGATATCACGACCATTGACATTGACACGACCAGGTCGTTGTCCTGTAGCTTTCAGAACAGTCGATGAAATGACACTACTATCTAGGGTGAAGCGATCTTGCACGCCCCAAGCATTTGGATCCGCCTGGTAGATGGCATTGGCTAAATAGGCCATGTAACTTGCGTTATTATTGTAGCCGGTCAAAGGAGCCATGGAAGCATTGTTGTCATGTCCAATCCAGCCACCTAAGGTAAGATTTGGAGTAGACAGCATGAGCCACATATCCCCATTCTCATTAGTGGTTCCAGTTTTCCCTATCCAATCGGCATTAGCAAGGGTTGGGTTGACCTGACTGATCCGACTCTTGAAGGTCGTTGTTGCACCAGAACTGATGACTCCTCTTAGCAAGTCTTGCATGATAGTTGCAGTTGCTGCTGAGTAGACTCGAGTTGGTTTGCTTTCGTGCTGGTAAACAACTTTCCCATTTTGATCCATGATTTTTTCAATCATGTAGCGTTTTTGGTAATTCCCATTATTGGCAAGGGTTTGATACCCGTTTGTATGTTGGGCGACGCTTACTTCGATCCCGCCTCCCATTGGCAGACTTTCAATGCCATACTCAGCGATATCGTAGCCCATTTTTTCCATATAGCCAGGTACATCGACACCCTTTTCACGGAGAGTACGATAGGTCCAATAAGCTGGGATATTCCATGAGGTATTGAGGGCCTCTCGAAGGTCCATCATACCAGTTCCTCGGTTATCCACGTGCATAATTGGCTCTCCACTAGAGAAGTTGGTTGGGTAATTGGAGACGATGCTATTGCTTCCCATCAAGCCTTGGTCAATGGCGATTCCATAAGCCAGCAAGGGTTTAATGGTAGAACCTGGAGAACGCTCCGTATCAAAGGCATGGTTATTTTGATTCCCATCAAAATTCCGTCCCCCAACAAAGCCAAGAATCGCTCCTGTTCGGTTGTCCATAAGGACATTCCCGACTTCTACCGTTCCCGTTCCATCATCCAAGATACCACCATAATTGGCAACTGCTTCTTGCATGGCATTGTAGATAGCTTTGTTGATAGTGGTTTGGACCGTATAGCCACCCTCTCTCAATTCTTTCTTCGCTAACTCTTGATAAGACTTAACCGTTGAATTGTTTTTTAGGTCGTGACTAGAAACATTGTCTCTCTTGATTAGATACTCATACATAGCATCTTCCGCTTCACTAACAGCTTGGAAATACAAGTAGTCGTGTGGTGTCTTCTCGATGCCATTTGACGGAAGGAAATCCTTGCTTAAATCATATTGACTATATTGGTCGTACTCTTCCTTAGTGATAGCCCCTGTCCGATACATATTGTACAAGACATCCTTGGCACGATCCAAGCCTAAAGCTTGATTTTCTGGAGTTTTGAGACTTCCATCAGAAGCATAAGGTGAGTAGACAATTGGACTCTGTGGCAAACCAGCAATAAATGCTGCCTGTGGCATGGTCAAATCTTTGGCAGAAACTCCAAAAATCCCTTGAGCCGCTGCTTCTACTCCCGCGATATTTTGTCCACGGTTGTTTCGACCAAACGGAGACACATTGAGGTAGGTCGTTAAAATTTCGTCCTTATCCATTACCCGCTCCAGAGCAAGGGCATCGATAATCTCAGCGGCCTTCCGTGAGAAGGTCGGTGCATCTCCCACAACTTGTTGTTTAATCAACTGTTGAGTCAGAGTCGAACCACCACTAGAGGACCCTACTCCAGCAACTGAACCCAAGGTAGCCCGGATTACTGCTTTCGGAACAACCCCGTTATGGCTATTAAAATTCTCATCCTCTGTGGCAATAACAGCCTTTTTGACATTGTCCGAAATCGCATCTTTTTGGACAGGGATCCGAATCAAGTCACTGTCAATATCAGAAATGATGCTTCCATCTGAGTAGGAAATCTTTGAAACGCTGGAAATATTTCGTACTTGTTGAACCAATTGGGTCGGATCCGGTGTCTCTGTCTCATTAAATAGGCTAGCTGCATAGCCAATCGCAATCCCTGCACCAAACAAGAGACCACCTAAAGTAAACACCAATAGCACATCCCAAAGGAGTTTCATCGTGCGGAGAACTGTCGCTACGAAATCTCCTAGTGACCAGCCCTCCTTGTCTTCTTTCTCATCGACTTCAACAGTCATCTTGGCAAAGAAGTCTTTTATTTTCTTCCCGCACTTTGTAAAAAATTCTCTCATTTGACTCACTCTATTTCTCCTTGTCCTTCCTATTATACCAAATGGACCTCTTTCTTTTCAATTCCTAAAGTTGAGAACACCGTTTCCAACTGGATTTTTTTCGTCCTTTCATTGCTATTTCAAGTCATTATGGTAAAATAGAGAGAAATCATACAGATACTGGACTGTTTTCATCGATCCGGCCAGTAGCTTAGAAAAGGAGAGAACGATGCACATTTTTGATGAGCTAAAAGAACGTGGTTTGATTTTCCAAACGACTGACGAAGATGCTTTGCGTAAAGCCCTAGAAGAAGGACAAGTATCGTATTATACTGGCTACGATCCAACTGCTGATAGTTTGCACCTTGGGCACCTTGTTGCAATCTTGACCAGTCGTCGCTTACAATTGGCAGGCCACAAACCTTATGCGCTTGTCGGTGGTGCGACCGGACTCATTGGAGACCCTTCTTTCAAAGATGCCGAGCGCAGTTTACAAACTAAGGAGACTGTAGACGGTTGGGTCACTTCTATCCAAGGGCAATTGTCACGTTTCTTAGATTTTGAAAATGGGGAAAATAAGGCTGTCATGGTCAATAACTACGACTGGTTTGGCAGCATTAGCTTCATTGACTTCCTTCGCGACATCGGAAAATACTTTACTATCAACTACATGATGAGCAAGGAGTCTGTGAAAAAGCGTATTGAAACAGGGATTTCTTACACAGAGTTTGCCTACCAAATCATGCAAGGCTACGACTTCTTTGTTCTGAACCAAGAAAACAATGTCACCCTGCAAATCGGTGGTTCTGACCAGTGGGGAAATATGACTGCTGGTACCGAATTGTTGCGTCGGAAGGCTGACAAGACTGGTCACGTCATCACTGTTCCCCTCATTACAGATGCGACTGGTAAGAAATTTGGTAAATCTGAAGGGAATGCGGTTTGGCTCAACCCTGAAAAGACTTCTCCATACGAAATGTACCAATTCTGGATGAATGTCATGGACGCTGACGCTGTTCGCTTCTTGAAAATCTTTACTTTCTTGTCACTTGACGAGATTGAAGAAATCCGTAAACAGTTTGAAGCTGCTCCACACGAACGCTTGGCTCAAAAAGTCCTCGCTCGTGAAGTCGTAACACTTGTCCACGGTGAAGAAGCTTACAAGGAAGCCCTTAATATCACGGAACAACTCTTTGCAGGAAATATCAAAAACCTTTCTGTCAAAGAACTTAAACAAGGACTTCGTGGTGTGCCAAACTACCAAGTACAAGCAGACGAAAACCACAATATCGTAGAACTTCTCGTATCTTCTGGTGTGGTTAACTCAAAACGTCAAGCCCGTGAAGATGTTCAAAATGGAGCTATCTATATCAACGGCGACCGCATCCAAGACCTTGACTATGTCTTGAGCGATAGCGATAAATTAGAAAATGAATTGACCGTTATCCGTCGCGGTAAGAAAAAATACTTTGTTTTGACTTATTAAAAAGAAGACCTCTGAAGCTATGACTTTCAGAGGTTTTTTGGTACACTAGATGTATCATGACGATCAAACCAAAATTACAACGATTTCAAACAGCCACTGCTTTTGCCTGTCCCATCTGTCAAGAAGCCCTTGACCTGATCCAACAAAGCTTGGTCTGCACTAACCGCCACTCCTTTGACCTTGCTAAGTTTGGCTATGTGAACTTATCCCCACAAGTGAAGGCTTCCAAGGACTATGACAAGGAGAATTTTCAAAACCGGCAACTCGTTCTAGAGAACGGTTTTTACGACCATATCCTCACTAGCCTGTCAGAATGTTTGTCTCCACTGGACCATCCAGCCAACATTTTAGATATTGGTTGCGGAGAAGGCTACTATTCGCGCAGCTTGCAAGAACGGTATCCAGACCATTCCTTTTACGCCTTTGATTTATCTAAGGAATCGATCCAACTGGCTGCCAAAAGCGACCAGGAATGGAAGGTCAAGTGGTTTGTCGGAGATTTAGCCCGTCTCCCTCTTTTGGACCAGAGCATGAACCTTCTCCTAGATATCTTTTCGCCAGCAAATTATCAGGAATTTAAACGGGTCCTGGCCCCAGAAGGTCGCCTTATCAAGGTCATCCCAACAGCCGCCCATCTGCAAGAGATTCGTCAGAAGGTGAAGGACCACCTGGATCAGGCCGATTATTCCAATGAGCAGATTATTCAACATTTCTCTGATCATTTTACGATTGAAAACACCATCCATTGCCAGGAAACCTTCGAACTCACACCAGCATTGCGAGAGGCTCTTCTGAGCATGACGCCTCTCCTCTTTCACGTCGATCCAGCTCAAATTGACTGGAACGATCTGACTCGGGTCACCATTTCTGCCACGATTTTGATCGGAAGAAGCAACTAAAAAACACCCTCCATTGATTAAAAATGGAGGGTATTTTTTATGTTTACAGATTAGTCACTTTCCTCTACGCCGATTTGCTGACGGTAGGCTTTGGGAGACTTGCCACACAACTTGCGGAATACTTTGTAAAAGTAACCGACATTACTGTAGCCGACTTCATAGCAGATATCCTCAATACTTTCCGTTGTGGATAAAAGCAACTGTTGGGCAGCTTTGATCCGTTGTTTATTCAAGAGCTCTGCAAAGGTGGAATTGGTCTCACGTTTGATCAATTGTCCTAAATAAACGGGATTGATATAGAGATCTTTGCTGATATCCTTGAGTGACAGTTCCTTCCGATAGTCGCGTCCAATCACTTCCAACACGGTCGCCACATTATTGTTCATCCGATATTGAGAGAAGAAAGTCTCCAATTGGTTCCGAACACAGGTAACAAGATCCTCGAAAGTCGTTGTCTCATGAACAGCTTTCACAACTTCTGTCAGGTCATCTCCGTGCAGGTGTTCAAATAAATGAAAGACATCCATAATGAACTGAATAAAGAGTTGTTTGGCGATCGCCACTTTTGGAGTATGGCTTTTCACGGTTTCTTCCAACCAGTTCAACTCCTCTAAAATCTGTTGGATATTTCCCTGGATGATGACACGGTAAATAGGTTCGTAGTAATTAAAGACACCATCTTCTTCCTCCAAAGGGATATCACCATAAAACAGACTTCGTTCAACAAGCTCTTTAAATTGTTGAAAATATTCTTTGTAAGGTGCTTGGAAACGGCGCTGTAGGAAAGCTCCTTCATCCTCATCTGAAAGATAGAGTTGAAGATTTTTTCCTAAGACCTGATAAGACGAACTGGCAAAGCCTTTCCTTTCCTTATCCACTCCAATCCAGAGTTGTTTTCTCCCTCGGATGGCTTGCTCAAACTCTTCTTCTGACCAGTCTTCATGAAGGAGCCGATTGGCCGTTTCTTGGTCTGGTTTTTTTAGAGTTTGAGATAACTTTTCTAGGATATTCCCCAGCTCCACCTTATTGACAGGCTTTAACAGGTAGTCTGCCACCCGGAGGTTTAAGGCTTTTTTAACAAAAGCAAAATCTTGGTACCCCGACATAATGATATAGGCTGCATGGGGAAGAATGGACTGCATTTGATCAATCATTTCCAGACCGGTTTTTCCTGGCATATTGACATCCGTAATCACGATATCCACTGGATAATCCGCAACATAGGCCAAGGCCTGGTCTGCATCCTCTGCTGTGTAAACAACTTCCATATCCCATTTTTCAAAAGGAATCAGTTTTTTCAGCCCCTCCGTAATCATATATTCATCGTCAACCAGTAAGACTTTATACACGATTTTTTCCTCTTAAGCGTCCTTGATGGTAATCGTATAGAGGACACCTTTTCCTTTTTCTGATGTAATTTGAATGTGGTAACGATCCCCAAAGTAGAGAAGGAAACGCTCGTGGACATTGACAATCCCAATGGATTGCCGTCCCTTACTCTCTTCTACTTCTTTTCGAGGATCCCTATGACTCAATATTTGTTGGATCCGTTGCAATTGGCTTGGTTCCATTCCTCTCCCATTGTCTTGGACACGAATTTCCACCACTTCTCCAACACGACGGACTTTAATACTAATGACATTGTCTTTGCGCTTGTGGTCAACTCCATGGACAAAGTAATTTTCCACTAATGGCTGAAGAGTAAACTTGGGAATAATCATCTCTTCTAGACCGGGTTCAATTTTAAAGCCGTAGGCAATCGATTTTGGATAACGTACCATACAGAGATAGCTGTATTTTCTACAAAATTCCAACTCATTTTCAATGGTCGTCTCCTTCTCCTCTGAAATATTGTTTCGAAGAAGACTACTAAATTCGTAAATAATATCGGCTAATTCTTCTTGATCCTGCATGACTGCATACATGCGAATAAACTCCATGGTATTATACATGAAATGCGGATTAATCTGCGCTTGCAAGGCCTTCATATTGGCATCTTTTTGACTCAGTTGTAGCTGATAGATATCCCGGATAGACTTGTCCATATTGTCTAACATGGTATTGGTCGTTTCTGCAACTAAAAGGAGCTCCTGCTCTTTGGTATCTACATTGATCCGTCGCTCAGAATCCCCCTGGCTGATGGCTTCCATGGTATCTACCAAATCCAAAACTTGTTTTTGGTAATTACGGAAAATTCGTTGGAGCAAGAGATACAAGACCAAGACCAGGATTAGGGCGACCGAAATCATCCAGGTAAAACTAAATAAGGCTGTTCGAACCGTGTAAGAGTTCGGGATTCCAACCCAGATCTGATAACCGTAAGCAGTATCTCGCACAATCCACTGGCTATGATCTTTAGGGTTGATATCCCCTCTGTGGTAAAAAACCTTGCCCAAGGGATTATAGATTTGGACGGCAACTGGAATCGTGTCTTGAATATTATCGACGACAGAATCCAATAGCGCTGGATTGATTTTAATGTAAGCCAGTCCAATATCCTCGCCAGTCGTCACATCCGTCAAGGAGACTGGGATGGCTTGTGAACTAGCCACGTATTGATCCGCTGGAACTTGTTGCCCTCCTTTTTTACTTTTACTGGAAACAAAGACCGTTGTATAGTCATTTAACACCAAATCAATTTCATCCAGGACATCGTGTTCCAAGTAAAGAGTTTGAACATTTCGGTGCAGGGAGACTTGAATATAGTTGGAAACATAATTGTCCAGTCGCCAACTTTCGTATTCAGAAGGCGACATTGAAAAGTACTTGTAAACTCCTTCGAGCTTGGCAGGGTTTTCTACCAGACTCTTTCCCCATTGTGTCGATCTTTCGTAGATATCCTCTACCTCAGTAGTCAAGCGGGAAGAAATCAACTGAGCAATCCGTTCTGTTTCTGCTCGCTGATTATGCCAATAAACCAACGATACTGTCACGCCTAAGGTCGTGATGATCCCCACCATGATATAGGCATAGAACTTCAAAAGTGTTGCTAACCATATTTTTTTCATAATTAAGAAACCACTTTAGAGCGAATTGTTTCATAGACTGGTTGAAAAATATCATTGACAAAGAAATGCCACAAGCCCAGTAAAACAAAGAAAAATAAAGCCGGAACGAAATGGGTAACAACTCCTAACAGAAAGGTCCCCAAGAGAAGTTTCGTCACTGCACGAATATCCAAAAAAGCACCAATAAAACTCAACTTCAAGCTGTTGAGATAGGACAAGTCAAAATGGACTTGAAGCTTGAGATAGACTGCAAAAGTCAGGGGAGCCACCAATAAGAAAATCAAATTGACCAATAAGATAAAAATCTGAAATAGGGACAAGTGAGGCAATTGAATCATCAGATACATGCCATAAATAAGAATGGCTTCGATTAAAAAAAATGTATAGAAAACCTGGTTGGCCCGACGGAAGTTTTCTTTATAGAGCGACCAAGCCTCAGACCAACCATATTGTTTGTAATCAGATCCATGTTCGGCATATAGACTCATAATCGTTGCACTAGCCGGCCCAAATCCAAATAGGATGCCTCCACAAAAGGTTAGCGCCCAAAAGATCCCTGTTGCCAGCATGGCTAAGTAGACTCTTGTAAAAATAAATTCAATCATTCTTCCCATAATGTGTCTCCATGTTCATATGCTGTAGAGGGGAACTTACGACTTAGTATAGTTTCCCTAGTACAACTGATGATTATACCCTATATTATAGCACATTTCCTCTGATGGTTTCGATTTCGAAATCATCAACAGAAAAGACTTTGAAGTGCGAAGACCTCAAAGTCTTTTGATAGACTTAAGCAAGTAATGCTAGCTTATTTCTTAGCAGCAAGGTACTCATCGTATTGTTTTTGGATTTCATCCAAGACTTTTTGGTAGGCACCTTCTGATTTCAATTTTTCAAGCATCTTAGGAATTTCAACTTCAGGATCTACTGTACCTGTATTGATGGCACTTGTGAATTGGTTCAAAGTGTTTGTAAGGGCAGTGATTTCTGATTTCACGTTTTCAGTGTTGAAGATGAATCCAAGTGCTGGAGATTCTTTAGCAGTTTCTAAGTCTTTCTTAGATTGTGCAATTTGCTCATCCGTTACGTTTTCGTTGATGTAAAGAATCCAGTTGTTACCTGTGTTCCATCCAGACATGTGAGTGTTTCCGTTGTAGCCATCCAAGACTTTCACACGGTTTTCTTTACCTTCAACTTTTTCCCAGTTCTTGCCTTCTGGTCCGTAAACAAGACCGTTCAAGAGTTCTGGATTTGTATTCAAGAGGTTCAATACTTCCATTGCTTTTTCTTTGTTCTTAGAGTTGTTTGAGATAACAAAGTTTGCAACTTGAGTAGTGTTGTTCTTCTTGTAAAGTTGAGTGAATGGTTTGATTTCGATCTTACGGTTTGCTACACGAGTAAGCAAGCTGTTACCATAGTCAGCAGGCCCTACTGTTTCTTCACGTACCAACCAAGTATCTTGAGAAAGGTCATATCCAGTGTCGCTTGTAGCTACGTCTTTTGGAATATAGCCAGCTTCATAGTATTTATGAAGAGTCTTCAAGTTTTCAACATAACGTGGAATAGTGTAACGGTCAACGATCTTAGTGGTGTCACCTTGCAAATCGACAACGAATGGAAGTCCATCTACTGCAATGTAATCGAAGTCATCAGAAGGTCCACCGTAGCTCTTGTTCATTGCGAATGGAACAACGTTTGGATCTTTTTCTTTGATCGCTTTCAAGACTGGTTCAAGAGAAGCATAGTCTGTGACGTTTGAAACATCAATACCATATTTTTCAAGAAGTGGTCCGTTGAAGGCAAAGTTTTGTGAAGATGCAACGTTGGCTGCAACTGGAACAGCATAGATTTTACCGTTTACAGTATTCCCTTTGATATAAGCTGGGTCAAGTGCTTCATAAAGCTCTTTTCCTTCTTTCTTATACAAGTCTGTCAAGTCAGCGTAAGCACCTTTTTGAGCGTTGATGACATAGTTGTTTGCAAAGGCAATATCGTAGCTTTCACCAGATGAAATGATAACGTTCATCTTCTTGTCATAGTCACCCCAACCAAGGTATTTGATGTCTAATTTAACACCAGCTTTTTCTTCGATGATCTTGTTAGCATTTTCTAACAAGGTATCCAAGTTATCAGGTTTGTCACCGATTTGGTACATTTTGATAACTGTTTTGCCATCTTCACTCTTAGATGATTTTTGGTTATCACCTGTCAAGTTACCACAAGCAGCAAGAGTTGCTCCAAGTGCGAGAACGCTAGCAGAAGCTAAAGCATATTTTTTCCAATTTTTCATGAGAAAAACTCCTTTTTTATTTTTCTTTATTAACATTATGAAGGGTGAGTGAGCAACATTTGCTTACTCTTTAACACCACCGATGGTCAATCCTTTTACAAAGTAACGTTGGAAGAATGGATAGAGGATAGCGATTGGAACTGTTGCCACCACCACCATGGCCATCCGTCCAGTTTCCTTAGGAAGGGATTGGACCGCACCAGCGATTTGACTAGATGCACCGACTGACTTAGAAATGTAATCCATGTTATTTTGGATTTGCATCAGCAAGTATTGAAGAGGATAGAGGTTTTCACTCTTGATATAGAGAAGGGCGTTGAACCAGTCATTCCAGAAGCCAAGGGCTGTGAAGAGACTGATTGTCGCAATCCCTGGAAGAGAAAGTGGCAAACAGATCTGGAAGAAGATCCGCGTCTCACTTGCTCCATCTATCCGAGCAGACTCGAGAATGGCTTCTGGGATCGTCCGTTTGAAGAAGGTCCGCATCAAGATGATATTGAAGGGACTCAATAACATCGGAATGATGAGGGCTCCAACCGTATCTCCTAAATGAAGCAACTGAGTCGTAACGACGTAACCTGGTACCATCCCTGCACTAAAGAGCATGCTCAAGAGTGCAAAGACCGTAAAGAAGTTTCTGTACTTAAAGGTTCTACGAGAGATAGCGTAGGCATAGGTTGTTGTAATAAAGACATTACATGCTGTCCCTACAATCGTCACAAACAAGGTAATAAAGAGGGCTTGAAAAATCTTATCCTTAAATTGGACAAGGAAAAGATAGCCATCTGCACCAAACTTAGCAGGCCAAAATTGGAAGCCGTGAATAGCCAAACTTTGTTCATCTGTCAAGGAAATCATGACAACGAAGATGAAGGGCAAGATACAGGATAGAGCAACCAAGCCGACGATGCTACTAAAGAAGATGTCTGCTTTCTTACTGAAGGAGTGGATCCCAACATTATCAACTTTTTCTTTTTTAATTTTTGATTTTGCCATGGTATCCTCCTTTCTAGAAGAGCGCTGCATTCTTATCAATCCGACGTGCTACAATATTAGAAAGTAAAACGAGAATCAATCCGACAACTGATTGGTAAAGACCAGCCGCTGCGGCCATCGCAATATCTCCTGATTTAGCAAGTCCATTGTAGACATAGACATCAATTACGTTTGTCACACTATAAAGGGCACCTGAATTATGTGGGATTTGGTAGAACAATCCAAAGTCAGCACGGAAGATATTTCCGATTGCAAGGATGGTCAAGACCGTAATCAAGGAAGCCAACTGAGGAATGGTAATGTGGCGAATTCGCTGCCACTTAGATGCTCCATCCACTGTTGCAGCTTCATAGAAGGTTGGATCAATTCCCATGATAGTTGCATAGTACATAACACTGCTATAACCAAAACCTTTCCAGATTCCTAAGAAGAGGAGAAGCGCTGGCCAAATGGCAACCTCTGTATAGAAGTTGATTCCTTTCATCCCAAGTGATGTTAAGATATGGTTAATCAAGCCTTTATCGACGTTTAAGAAGGCATCTGTAAAGAAGCTAATGATAACCCATGACAAGAAATAGGGGAACAACATTGATGTTTGAAACACTTTAACCAAGCGTTTGGAACGCATCTCACTAAAGATAATGGCAATCCCAACAGAAACAATTAAGCCCAAGAAAATAAAGGCTAGGTTGTAAAGGACGGTATTTCTTGTAATGATATAAGCATCTTTAGAACTAAAGAGGAATTTGAAGTTATCAAATCCTACCCACTTACTCTTCATTACACTATCAATAAATCCCTCTCCGGTGATATGATAGTCTTTAAATGCGACAACGTTTCCCAAAACAGGTATGTAGAAGAATAAAATCAACCACGCTGCACCTGGTAAAACCATCAAGAAGAAGATAAAATTTTCTCTCAAGGTCTTAACAAACTTTTTCATCTGACTCCCCCCTTTGTCATTTTATTTTTGGTAACGTTTACATTTTTTATTATAAAACTCTATGAAAACTTTTTCAAACTCCTAATTATAGAAAAAATTCTACAAATTTATGACATAGCCTTAAAAATGGAGAAAAAAGGAGAAGAAATGTCTCCATCGGACATCTTTCTCCTCCTTCAACAGCATTTTCTTTAAAGACACCCTTTTTGAATTAGGTCGTATAAATGGTCGAAGCGGTCGCAATGGTATGCCACTGGTTGGCCGTTGTAGCTGCGAAGTCCTTATCTCCATAGAAATCGTTGAATGGCAAAATCTCTACTTCCAACTCATCGATACGAGAAATGGAACCAGCTAGATAGTCTTCAATACGACTTTCTGCACGCTTGATTCGTTGCAAGAGTCCTCCCATACGGATATCCACGGTATCCAAGCCAAAGACCTTGTTTTCTTTCAACCATTGGTGGCTAAAGAGAGCATGGAAGTGTTCAATCTGGCTTCTGAGGTTTGGCAATTCTTCTCTAGCAATTTGTCGCAAGCTCTCTTTATCATCTGCGTGATAGGCCTCACGGATGCGTCGACCTACATCCACTTTGCTACTTAAAATAGCATTCAACTGAGCCTGAGTTTCAAAAAGATAAGCGTAGATGCCTGCTCTTTCTTTGATAGCAGCAAGAGTCTCAGCTGCCTGGGCAAAGTGCGGTTTGTCCTGTTCAGGAGTCATGTGCTTGTCAAGGATTGGACAGAGAACATCCTGATAAAAGACATAGCGATTAGGGTTGATCCCACTGAGATTGTCTGGTAGGTCTGGCAAGAGGTTGGCCAGATCCAGCTGCATAAAGTCCTCAACTGAGAGGCCAGTATTGGTCTTGAAATGGGCAGACAGACGCTCTAAGTCATTGCGGTAGCTGAGCTCTGCCCAGATTTGCAAGCTTGGCAGAATAGAGAACTGGGCTGTTTCCCCACCATTGTCCCCCCAACCCGTCACGATGACTTCCTTGATCTGGTTGGCACGACAAGCTTTGTTGGCTTCAAGAGCGATAAGGCGACTGAAATGGTTGTGTGGTGTAAAACCAATCCATTTCCAAGCACCACCTGCAAAGGCGATATCCTGGCTAATCTTGTGGTGATTCCGGAAGTTACGGTTGTATTTTTCTTCGCTATCCTGATAATAATCCCAGTAAACCAAGGTCACACGGTCTTTGAGACGGTCTAGATAAACTCGTGTTTCCTCTGGAATTTCCACATCACGGTCGTACTGGCCGTCTGCTGACATGAGTTTGAAGAACATATCGCTCCACATCTGGCAGTGGAAACCGTATTTGTCAGCAATATCCAGCACGCGCTCCAAGTGTTGGCACATGAGGAGGCTGCGGTCAACCACACCGTTTAGGATAAGGTAACGTCCCAAACCAACCAGGTGAGCTTCATCCATCCCGATATTGACCTTGCGAGTTTGTAGCTTAGACAACGTCGCAAACATACCATCAATCAGCTCGTAAACTTTTTCTTCGCCAATAAGGAGAATATCCTCTACATCACGGAGTTGCTGGACTTCTTTGACACCCCATTTGACAAAGGCTGATAAGTGAGCCAAGGTTTGGATGCATGGAACAAAAGTCATGTCAAACTGCTGGGCGTAGCTTTCGATTTCCTGTAACTCTTCAGCTGAGTATGCTCCACGGAAATAACCAAAGTAAGGTTGTCCCTCAATCTGATAGGTGTCCTCCATATATAGCTCAAAGATTGAGTAGCCCATGAGAGCCAAGACTTCAATCATCTGTTTGGCAGATGCAACATTTAGAACCGCATTTCGCGAACAGTCCGCCATATAGGCCAAATCTTCGTAAGCTGCCTGTTCCTCAATCTCTACCTTGTCTCCTTCTGCTAAAGCTGTTGCCAGCACAGACAAGGCGCGGTAAAGTTGATGCGGTTTGCGGTAGGTCAATTGATACTGTCCACTCTCACCCTTGATAGAGATAGAAGCTTGGTCAGACTGAGCAACCGCCACTTCTACATCTGGTAGAGAAATGTGATTTTTTAATACTTCGATAGATTGTGCTTGTTTGGGACTAAGTCCTGTAAAAGTTACCATTGGTTTTCCTCCTGTAACCAGTTGACAAGGGCACCGTAGAGATTGGCATCTGCCTGGTAGGTGCAGGCTTGAATGACTGGAGCGATGGTATATTCTTCATATCTTTCCACAAAGGTGTCTACTGCTTTTTGAACCCCTTTGATAAAATCAGGGTTCTGACTGATAGAGCCGCCTAGACTAATCACATCTGGGTCAATCAGGTACTGGATATTGAGCAGTCCTTGAGCAAGATTACGGTTCATGCGCTCAATGGCTTCCTGGCAAAGGGCATTGCCGGCTGCTGCCTCTTGGTACACCTTGCGGCCGTCCCAGTCAGTCTGACCAGATTTTTCGATGACATAGCGAACCATATTTCCTGTAGAAGCGAGTTGCGACCAGTTGTTGAGCTTTTCTGCCGGCTCGATGGTGGTCATGTAGCCAAACTCACCGCCCAGTCCATGGCGACCTCGGTGAAGCTTGCCATTGATAATCATGGCGCCACCGATCCCTGTACCAACCACGACACAGGCTGCATTTTCAATTTCAGGATGAGCTAACAGTTCACTCAGTCCAACACAGTTGGCATCATTTTCTAGGTGGACAGGAAGCTTATGATGAGCAAGCGCCTCATACCATGAGAAACCATGGATGTATGGAATGGCACTGATCCCCTCAATTACCCCTGTTTCTTGGTTAACAGCCCCTGGCACACTCATGGCAATCCCACGGTAGTCACGTTCTGACAAGCGTTGATCCAACCAAGCCGACAAATCTTCTAGAGTTTCTGGAGTTGGTGTGCTGGCCTTATCTAAAATCTTTCCATCCGGAGTGAGACTAGCAAACTTAATCCCAGTCCCTCCGATATCAATCGTTGCAATGGTCATTGCTTTTACCTGTAAAAAGGAGCGAGAAAAGCAGTCGGTTCTTACTCTTTTCGCTCCTCCTTTCTTTTTATGTTATCTTTTTGAAATTAGATTTCTTCTTTTTTGATCCATTCTGTACGGATTTCTTGCGGTGCTAATAAACCTGTATGGACCGGATACGGTTGTTCCAGAAGATCGACAACCGTTTGTTGTCCTTCTGACACGCGCACATTTTCTTGGCTCATGTTGTAATAGCGAAGGATGTAACCTTCTTCATTTTCTGCTACCTTAAAGGCTGTTGGACAAACCTGAGGATGTGTCAAGGCTGTATGCTTGAGTAAGCTACCAGACGCTGCTACACTTCCTTCTTGTTTTTCAACTTGAAGGCTGGTCATCGGTGTCTGCAAAGCTTTAGCTCGGCGATAAGCGGAGAAGCGCCCCTGAGCTTGATGGCATTCTACTGCATATTCAACCTCAAAGTTCCGCAAGCATTGTGCTTCTGGTGTTGGGAAATAGCCCCAGTCACCAAGTTCGCCGGAAGCACGGAGAAGGGTTACAGCAATGGTATCATCCCCTAAAATTTCGTATTCATGTAAACCTTTATTGGCCACTGTTACCCCTTTGACGTCATCATACAAGCTGACGAAGGCTTGTTGGTGTTGGGGATTTTCAGGATTTTCCCAAGAAGCAGCCGGTTTATTTGGCCGTGTCACAACCTCATAGATACTTTCAGAATCGTTGCTTGGACGTGTATTGTGAGTCTTGACCAGGAGACGGATACGGTGATCCTTAGCTGTATTGGTGAAGCGCGTCTTGAAGCGAATTTGCGGATCATCTACAAAGATGGTCATCTCCGTTTCAAGAGGGATGGTTGTCAGCTCTTCTGAGCGACTTGCCTTGCGGTTCATAAACTCGATAATGCCTCTTTGCTCCGCATCCAATTGTTCATCCGCGCTGACCGGGATCGTCAAGTCATGCTTGAGCAAGATTTTGGCATAGCGAGCATTGTTTTCCAAGACCTCATAAGCTGTTAACTCCGCATAGATCGGCTCTGTTCCTTTTGGTTGGAAGTAGATATATTCATTACCGATATCCCCACGATCTTCAAAACGAAGGAAATCCTCATAAGCCTCATTGGTCGTTTTATCATAGAGGGTCAAGCCATCATCGATACTAAGGGTTACAAATGGCGTATCGATCACCCCATTTTGGAAAAGACCATCATGATGAGGTGCTTTGCCTTCCAAGAGCTGGAAGGTGGTCCAAGAAAGAGGCGCTAGGTGAACCGGAACCGTCACGCGCACTTGACGCGCGATATAAGGTTGACGGAATTTATCCTTAGGCAGGGTATAGCCAAAGCTTGCTCCCAAGTCTTCAATCTCTGCTTCTACAAGATGCCCATCTAAATCCTCTACGTGGTAGTCTGGCAAGGTCAAAGCGGCCATTTTCTTGAAGCCCTCTGTCGGATGCAATTCCTTAAATGGACAAACTGCTACATCGACAATCGTGCTGACGGTGTCCACCTTATTGTGCAAGCCAGTATTGACGACCGTAAAGAGGTGCTCACTCTGTGCTTTTTGAGTCGCTAGTTTACCCTTCCATTCGTTGAGAAGGTTGGTCTTGACAAAGTTTCCGACTTGATTGACCTTGGCAAAACGAACTTCCATCTCACGGTGAACATCATCTATGCTACATCCACAAATACTATCGTGTGGCGCATTTTGTAAGAGTGTCTTCCAGGCATAGGTCAATTGATCCTTGTGGTTATGCCCACCTGTAATGATGGTCAAAGGTTCCACCACTTGCTCGAGCAGGTTGCTGTTTTCTTGGAAGGCTTGTTTGAGGTAAATACGTGAAGAAGATGTATTAGCAAGAGTGTACCAACCATCTGTTTCCTGACTGGTCAATTCTCCCGTAACTGTTGATAATTGTTCAGGAAGCGCACTTTCCACTGCTTGCACATATTCATCAAAAGAGCTGTGAACAAAGGTCACGTCAGGGAAGAGTTCATTGGCCACGCGAATAGCTTCACTCAAGTTTCGTTGAACCGGTTGGTGGTCGCAACCGTTCATCATCAACCATTGGTTGGTCGATGCATAGTCACGAACATCTGCCAATTTTTGTTTCCAGAAAGCCAAGGCTTCATCTTTATCCACTGGAATTTCGTTCCCGTTACTGTACCAGTTGGCAAAGAGGATACCAAGCACGCGGCTACCATCCGCCCCTTGCCAGTACATTTCAGAAAATTGAGAGGTGAATTGCTCATCTTCGAGGACTTGGTTATCAAATCCGATTGGTTTGACACCACGCCCAAAGGCTGCTACGTGAATGCCTGATTTTTGAAGAATTTGAGGAGCTTGCCCCATATTTCCAAAGGTATCTGGGAAGTAACCAATCTGAGTTGATTTGCCCCATTTAGCACATTCAGCTTGTCCAATCAAGGTATTACGTACATTAGCTTCACTGGAGATTAAGTAATCATCCTGCAAGATGTAGAAAGGTCCAATCTTGAGTTTTCCTTCGTCAATATAACGCTGCACCTTGTCACGGTTTTCAGGGCGAATTTCTAAATAGTCATCAAGGACAATGGTTTGTCCATCCAAATGGAAGCTCTTGAATTCAGAGTCATTTTCAAAGAGATCAAAGAGATTGTCAAAGAGTTCCACCAATTGCATCCGGTGACTTTCAAAAGGTAAATACCACTCACGATCCCAGTGACTGTGAGAGATAATGTGTACAACAACATTTTCCATGAGTAAAACCTCATTCTAACTTAAATTTTTATTGTTTTAAATATAAACTTGTGATTCTAACAAGAATCAGTGAAGCTAAAGCGTGCTCCTTATACTCAATGAAAATCAAAGAGCAAACTAGGAAGCTAGCCGCAGGTTGCTCAAAGAACTGCTTTGAGGTTGTAGATAGAACTGACGAAGTCAGTAACATATATACGGCAAGGCGAAGCTGACGTGGTTTGAATTTGATTTTTGAAGAGTATTAGCGGATATCCAAGTAATCCAAGACTAATTCACAGAACATCATGTTGGCCCAAGAGAACCATTCACGCGAATATTTGGTTGGATCATCCACGTGGAAACTTTCGTGCATGACACCTGTTCCACCATCGCAGGCAACCAACTGATCCAGCAAGAATTTCTTCTCAGCTTTATCTGTAGCTGTTAAACCTTGGATCGACAGGGCAATCGGCCAGATATAGCGATAGAAGGTATGAGAACTTCCGAGTCCGCTTGCGTACTTCCCTTCATAGAAGTAAGGATTTTCAGGGCTCAAAATAGTCCGACGAGTAGCTTGGTAGACCTCATCGTCGATCGCGCAGTAGCCAAGATAAGGAGCTGCCAACAAGCTTGGTACGTTTGGATCATCCATGATGCTAACATTTCCCAAACCATCTACCTCAAAGGCATAGATCTTCTCGCCCTTACTGTTAGTAGTGTAGGCGTAGTTTTCGATCCCTTCTTGAATCTCCGCTTGGAGGCGTTTGGCATCTGCAATGATACTCTCACTATCAGCTAGATTCAATGCTGCAAAGATTTCTTGGACATAACCCAAAACAACTACTGCAAACATATTTGACGGAATCAAGTAGCTATACTGACAGCAGTCATCGCTTGGACGGAAAGCTGACCAGGTCATTCCTGTCACAGCAAAATCTGGCCCAAAGCCGTCATTTACCAAGGTATCTTCCTTACGATCGGTATCACGGACGAAACGGTATGGTGAGTTATTGTGGTCTTGCTCCACTGTCCAGAGATGAAGGATTTCCTTGGTCGCTGTGACAAAGGTTTCATCAAATTGGCTAGTCTCACCAGTTTCCTTCCACAGGAGGTAAGCCAATTGCAAGGGATAGCAAAGCGAGTCCACTTCATACTTACGTTCCCAAATCCAGCCATTCAAATCGGTGTGGTCAGTCTCGTGGTGGCCTTTCCAGTTCTCCTCAATATTAAAAGAGTTAGCATAGGGATCCTTTAGGATCAAGGTCATCTGGCGCTTGACCAAACCAGCAATGGTCTGGCGCAAACGAGGATCTCTTTTTGCCACATGAAGATAGGGTCTCAATTGAGCCGTTGAGTCACGCAACCACATAGCTGGGATGTCCCCTGTCAACACAAAGGTTGACCCATCTTCCAAGATTTCAACTGTATTGTCTAAAGTATCTGTGTAGCAACGCTCAAAGACATCCACCCACTCCGGGTACTCTTTGGCACGTTCTGCTACTTGGTCCAGCCATTCTCTGACGATTTCTTTTGAATAAGTCATTCCTTTTCCTCACACTTGTCGATTCTTTCCTATTCAGTATAAAAGATTTCAGATGGGAAATACATACGCAAATTATAGCCCTTTTTCTACAAACTTTTCTAGTTTTGAAAAAGACTTTCCCATTTGAGGGGCTTCTGCTAAAATAAAGAAAGAAAAGGGCTTGAAAGCCCTAGTATGACACAGGAGGTCCCGCATGAAGACCGATATTACTCACATTGATACCCGCTTAGGAACAGACAATCACTCAGCATACTCTAACGGCAATACCCTCCCTTACACAGGAGTTCCTTTTGGGATGAATTATTTCCTCCCACAGACGACACATGAACAGGGGGCTTGGTTTTTCAACCCCAACCTTCCTATCTTTCAAGGTATTCGCTTGACCCATCAGCCTAGCCCTTGGATTGGAGATTTTTCCTGGTGTCTCCTCACCCCGCTGACAGACATTCCGACTCAAGAAGACCTCTATTTCAGACAGAGTAGTTACCGGGTCCATTCTCCGCTTTAGAGGGCCGTCTGCACTTTCACTGGCCATTCATTGCCCCAATGGACTAGCTGAAGTAGAATTCGGAGAAACGAATCTACATTTTCACATCCTAGACCAAAATCATACCGACCAACAAACCTATCCTTTCTATCTTCATGTCGAATTTGACCAAGCCATCACTCGCACTCACTGGCTAGGACAGGATTTGATCCTAGAATTTGACAGCCCTACCCTAGAAGCTCGATTAGGCACTTCCTTTATCAACCCTGAGTTGGCCGAATCTCACCTTCCTACAGCTAGCTTTGAAGAGATGAAAGAAAAAGCGAGCCGCAAATGGCAAGAGCTAATGGACCGATTTGAAATTTTAGATACGGGCGGAGAGGATCGAACATTTTTCGATCACTGTCTCTACCGTAGTCTGCTCTTTCCTCAGACTTGTTATGAAGTAACCCCTGAGGGGAAAGCAGTCCATCGCGATTTCGCCCACAACCGCATTCAAGAAGGAAAATACTTCACGAGTTTGGGCTTCTGGGATCTCTTTCGGACCACCTTTCCTCTCTATAGCCTAGTCTATCCCGAGCTTTACCAGGAATTTCTCGAAGGCTTCCTCAGCCATTACCGAGATACCGGTTTCCTCCCTAAATGGCTAGCGCCGGACGAAAGAGGCATGATGCCTGGAACCCTCATTGATGGGGTCATTGCCGATGCCATTCAAAAAGGCCTAGCTCCCGACCTCCACACGGAGCTTTTTGAAGCCATGCTAGATACAGCTAGGAAGGAAGACCCAAATGGTCATTACGGTCGACGAGGAGCTAAAGAATACAAGGAATTAGGCTATCTATCCACTGACTATCACGAAAGCGTGAGTCACACCATTGACTTCTCCTATAGCGATTTTTGTATCGCCCAAACTGCCCAGCTACTTGGCAAGGAAGAGTTGGCCAAAGAATATGCCCAGTCTAGTCTTTCCTATCGAACCCTCTTTGATCCAGAAACAGGTTATATCCGGGCCAAAGATAAGAAGGGCCATTTCAGACCAGACTTTTCCCCCATCAGTTGGGGACGCGACTATGCAGAGTGCTCTGCCATTCAGGCAACCTTAGGCGCCCTTCACGACATCGAGGGCCTCAAGCAACTCTTTGGTGGAGAAGGAAGGATTTACCCACTACTTAACTCGACTAGCCACTCAAGCACCGCATTACGAAGTGACGGGCTATGGCTACGAAATTCATGAAATGAGTGAGATGGCCCAAGCTCCTTTTGGACAAATTGCCATTTCAAACCAACCGAGTTTTCACATCCCCTATCTCTTCCGCTATAGCCAACACCCGGAATACACTAGCATCCTAATCCAGGCCCTTCGCAAGGAAGCCTTCCAGCCAAGCTTTCAAGCCTATCCAGGAGATGAAGATAATGGCAGCCTATCCTCCTGGTATATCTGGTCGGTTTTAGGACTCTATCCAACTTGTCCAGGCAAGCCAGTCTATGACCTAGGGATTCCCCTCTTCAAACACTTGCGCCTCTTTCTCCCTCAAGAGAAAAAATGGCTGCATATCCATAGCACAGCTCACACAGCCCAAGCACACTTTCTTCAAGATGCTTCTCTTGATGGAAAAAAGGTCGACAGAGTGAGCCACCAAGACCTCTTGAAAGCGGAGAAGCTAGACTTCTACCTTTCTTGGCTCCCTAAAATCTAAAAAAGAATGAAGAGTAGGACACTCTTCATTCTTTTTCATTACACATATACTAGCTAATTCCCAACCTTATAGAGGAAAGAACCTTGTTCCGTAAAACTGTACATCCCAGTTCCGGTCCAGAGACGGTCCTTATTAACATCAGAATCATCATGGAAGATGACTTCTCCATTTTCGTCCGTTTGGTCATCAATCGTAAGCCCGGCAGGGATGAATTCCATCAAAAATCCTCCTGTAACTCCTCCGTAGACTCCTCCTGAAACAGTTCCATAATCCGTCAAGGAAAGACCATAAGACTCATATTCGTTAGAGACCAAACCATTTTGATCAAAGACGAGTTTATTCCCCTTATCATCTTGCCAGACACCAGCTACACTACTATAATCCCCTTGAGCGATTGCTTCAATATCCATCTTTGTTTTCTCTTTCTTATCACTCGAACTCTCAGCTTTCTTTGTTTCACTAGTAGCTGAGCTATCCTTCGATTGACGAACTGTACTTTCTTTACTTTCAGATCCTGTCTCCTGCTTTTTATCACCACAGGCTCCAAGGAAAAACAGTAGAGCAGAAATCAACAATAGCAAACGATACTTTTTCATCATGAATCTCCCCATATTCAATCTATTCTATAAGCCTAATTTTATCCTTTTTCTAGCAATTTGACAAGTTTCTGTTACTATCAAAAAAGGAACCAACTGGTTCCTTCTCTAATTGATTAATGGGCCAACATTTCCTGCGCAATTTCGAATCCGGATAGGTCACTTGGGTAGTAAGTAGGCCAATTTTCCAATTCCTTATAAAGAGCCTCTTGGCTTTCCCCACCGAAGAAAATATGGAAGTGAGCTGCCTTATTAGGAGCAATTTGATGGTCACTGAATTGAACATACTTGAATTCACCCGCATTCGGATCAGTTGCTTCAAAGAGATACCGCACTCCACGATTCCCTTTTGTATAGTTTAGCGTATGCTTCCCAGCATAGCGGTATTCGAACTTCTTCTCTTCGCCATTCTTATAGAAGGTCATGGTTTTGTCTGTAATGACAATCCGGTCGACATCTGTTTTATAACCTGTGGTGTAGTAGGCTTTATACTCTTCAACTGTTTTGGACTTGGTTAATTTAGCTTTGTAGTCAAAGACTTGATCCAAGGTTCCATCTTTTAGATAAGGATACACAGACTGCCAATCACCTACATAGTCTGAAAGAGTTCGGTCCTTAATAGCACTGTCCTCAAAGTAGCCATTGGCTACTGTTTTGGTGTCTTCTTCCTCTTCTGGAGCGATTTCTTTTCCAGCTTGAGTTGTTGTTAACTCCAAAGATTTGAGGTTGGCTCCCATGATAGAGATGTAGTCTTCACCATCTTTCATCTGCTCATCTGTCAAGCTCTCTAATGGATTCAAAACAGCTAGATCCACACCGGTTTCAGCAGACAAGGTTTTCGATAAGGATTTAGAAGCATTTTCTTCAAAGTAGATGACCTTGATGTCATTCTTCTTGATGTACTCTGTCAATTCACTCAAGCGAGTCGCAGACGGTTCACTATCTGGTGACAAACCTGAAATAGAAACTTGATTCAAGCCATAGTCCAGGGCCAAATAACGGAAAGCTGCGTGTTGAGTAACAAAGTTTTTCTGTTTCGCTTCAGATAAGCTCTTCGTATAGCTGTCATCCAATTTTTTCAACTTGGCAATATAGGCATCCGCATTAGCTGTAAAGCTAGCCTTTTTATCTGGGTACTGTTTCACCAGTTGATCACGAATCGTTTCCACCATTTTAATGGCTCTCTGCGGAGAAAGCCAGACATGGGGATCGTAGTCATGATGGTGTTCTTCCCCTCCCTCATGGTCATGCTCTTCCTCACCACCTGGTAAAAGCAGCATATTTTCCGTCGCTTTGACAACCTTGGTTTTCTTGCCATCCATTGATTTCAACAACTGAGGCACCCACGTTTCCATGTTCTCATTCTCGTAGACAAAGACATCTGACTCTTGGATTTTTGCGCGCCCCTTGGCAGACAATTCAAAATCATGGGGTTCCGAACCAGACCCGATCAAGAGCTCCACATCTCCCTCGTCTCCAACGACTTGCTTAGTAAATTCATAGACAGGATAGAAAGTCGTCATGACTTTCAATTTCCCTGACTGATTTTGACCACCACTACAAGCTACTAAAAGAAGACTACAAAAGGCTAACACCAGCCATGCAAGTTTTTTCATAAGATCACCTATTTTCTAAATTTAACAAAAAGATTTGAGAGCAAAAAGAAGAATACAAATAAGAGGGTAATGGTCGCACTAACCGGTGTATCCGGGTAATAAGAAAGAATGAGACCACTGACCATCCCTACAAAACCAATGACCACTGCCAAAATCATGACTGAACGGAAGGTTTTTCCTAGCTTTAAAGCAATACTAGCTGGCAAGACCATGATGGTAGATACCAACAAGGAACCCGCAGCCGGGATCATCAAGGCGATAGCCACCCCTGTCACGATATTAAACAAGATAGACATGAGACGCACGGGTAAACCATCTACATAAGCTGTATCCTCGTCAAACGTAAGAATATACATCGGACGAATAAAGAGAACCGTCAAACACAAAACAATCGCCGCTATGACAAACAGAGCTAACACTTGCTCATCGGTAATGGTCAAGGTAGAACCAAATAGGTACTGGTCCAGACTCATGGAGCTTTTACCACCACCCTTCATGATCACCAAAGCCAAGGCCAAACCGGTTGACATGAGAATCGCTGTCCCTATTTCCATAAAATCTTTATAGACCGTGCGTAAGTACTCTAGAAATACAGCTGCTATGATCACCACAATGACTGTAGAAATAGTCGGAGAGAAACCAAGGAAGAGACCAAAAGCAACCCCTGATAGAGAAACGTGGCTCAGCGTATCACTCATCAAGCTCTGACGACGCAAAATCAAAAATACACCTAGGATAGGAGAGAAGAGACTCATAGCAACCATCGCCAACAAGGCCCGTTGCATAAAATCATACTGAAAGAGACTAAGCATGGTCCTCACCTCCATCTTTCTCATGGACATTAAAGCAACGCCATGGAGAGTTTTGTTTTCTCACTAGGTGAATATTGCGATCCGCGTAATGGCTCACCTCTTCAGGATCATGCGTAATCATCAAAACAGCCTTCCCATGATGATGGGCACTGTGGTGCATCAATTCATAAAACTCATCCTTACTACCAGCATCCATCCCAGTAGTCGGTTCATCCAAGACAAAAATATCTGGATCAGACGCAAACATTCGTGCAATGACAGCCCGTTGTTTCTGGCCACCGGATAGAGCCCCTAATGGTTTATCACGATGCTCTAACATCCCAACAGCAGATAAACTAGCTAGAATGTGCTCCTCATCGTGATGATTTAACCGACGAAACCAACCCTTACGAGGATACCGCCCTGATTTCACAAACTCATAAACAGAACTGGGAAAGCCAGCATTAAAGCTTGCAATTTGTTGCGGAAGATAGGCAATTCGTAATTTTTTACCAGCTACATTTTCCTTAGCAATTTCAACCGTCCCTACTTTTGGTTTTAAGATGCCAAGACTTGCCTTGATCAAAGTAGATTTGGCTGCGCCATTCTCACCAGTCAGCGTCACAAACTCCCCGCTGTCCAAGTAATAATTCACCCCTTCTAGAACAGGCTCTCGATCATAATAAAATGAAAGATCTTTAACAGTGATATAACGCATTAACGAAGATCCTCCAATAAGCGAGATAAAAACTTAGAAATAACCATCTGTTCTTCTTGAGAAAATTCGCTCAAAACTTGATCATAAACAGCCAAAGTATGATCATGATGATGAGAATGTTCCTCAGCAACTGGACGCCCCAAATCTGTTAAACGGTACAAAACAATTCGAGCATCTTTCTCATCTTTTAGAGCTTCTAACATCCCAAAAGAAAGTAATTGTTTAACAGCCTTAGTAACAGCAGCTTGACTAACATTCAGCAATTTAGCAAGCTCAGAATTGGAATAATTATTCTTTGATAATAACATTAAAATGTGTTCTTGCGTATTGGTTAAAGAAAAACCACTTGTACAAGAACCTATCAAAACTTCATGCTGATTCTCAGAAATAAGTAAAATAGAATTTAAAAACTCATCGATCTGATTAGCGACTTTCATACGTACTCCCTTTCTATTAACCAGTAAATACTTTACCGGTTAATTATAACACAGTAAAGGAAAATAGTCAAAGTATTTTCAGAAAACAATAAAAACAATTTTTAGTAACTGTTAAGTAACTCAGCATCAAAAATTCAACAAATAAAAGAAAAAAACAAGGTCCGAAAACCTTGTCTTTAATACTATACCGGCGGCCGGGGTCGAACCGGCACGTCCTTGCGGACACTGGATTTTGAGTCCAGCGCGTCTGCCAATTCCGCCACGCCGGCAAAGTATAACTGGGGTAGCTGGATTCGAACCAACGCATGAGGGAGTCAAAGTCCCTTGCCTTACCGCTTGGCTATACCCCAATAATATAAAATAGGCGAGTGATGGGGATCGAACCCACGCATGCCAGAGCCACAATCTGGTGTGTTAACCACTTCACCACACCCGCCATATTCTTATACACGGGCAGTAGGAATTGAACCCACACTGAAGGTTTTGGAGACCTTAGTTCTACCTTTAAACTATGCCCGTAAAGGATGGAAGGGGAGGGATTCGAACCCCCGAACCCGAAGGAGCGGATTTACAGTCCGCCGCGTTTAGCCTCTTCG
>NZ_JVIQ01000059.1:0-16503 GCF_001072745.1 Streptococcus sp. 400_SSPC
TGGCACTGCACCCATAAAATGAGACACAAGAAAACACTCCTGTTGAAATCTGGTAAACTAGAAACAGGAGTGTTTTGTTATGGTCAAAAAAGCATATTCGGTAGAAACTAAGCTAGCCTGTATCGAAATGAAGAAGGCGGGTAAATCAAATAAGGTTATCATGGATACCCTCGGTATCAAAAATGCTAGTCAGGTCAAGACCTGGTGGCGTTGGTATCAGAATGATGAATTGTACCGTTTCCACCAACCTGTGGGGAAACAATATACTTATGGTAAAGGAATGAAACAATTATCTGAAGTCGAACAGTTACGTTTGCAGGTGGAATTACTAAAAAAGTATCAGAGCTTGGTAAGAAAATCGACAAAGTAAGTCTTATCAAGCTAGCAGAAGAGTATAAGAAAACGTGCCCTGTATCTATTATTTTAGAGTGTTTCGGAGTCAAACGCTCCACCTTTTATCGCTGGAAACAGGAGTGTAAGAATTCTCAGAAAAGAGACGAAATAGCAGATAAAATCGAACAACTCTGTATGGCAAATCGCTTTATTTACGGCTATCGAACCATCACTCGCTTACTAAAGAAAGTTTATAACCTCGTCGTTAATCGCAAGAAGGTCTATCGTATCATGAAGGAAAAGGGCTGCCTTTGCCGTGTCCGTCCCAAGAAGGGACCTAAATTAGGGAAGCCTTACCATGTGACAGACAATAAGCTGGATCGTGATTTTCAGGCAGACAAGCCTATGGAGAAGCTTGTCACAGACATCACCTACCTCTACTTTGGAAACTGTAGACTTTATCTATCTTCGATCATGGATCTCTATAATCGAGAAATTGTAGCTTATAGCATCTCCGAGTGTCAAGATACGGACTTTGTACTCGACACACTTCATCAACTTGAGCTACCTCAAGGAGCACTTTTACACAGCGACCAGGGATCTGTTTATACCTCAAAAGCCTACTATCAGGCTTGTACAGAAAAAGGCATCACCCGCTCCATGTCCCGAAAAGGAACACCAGCAGATAATGCCTGTATCGAATGGTTTCATTCCATCCTAAAGTCTGAAACCTTCTATCTCCATAAGTGGAGAAACCTAACTAAAGATAGTATAACAGATATTGTTAAAAATTACATCATATTTTATAATGAAACTAGAATTCAACAGAGATTAAATGACCAGTCTCCTGTAGAGTACAGAAAACTGGTCGCATAAGAGGTTTTTTCTCTTGTCCCATTATTGGGGTGCAGTGCCTTTCCCGGAGTTTTTTCTTTTGATTAGTGTGATACACGACGACGTGCTGCTTTTTTGCGGTTTTCTTCGATGAAAGCTGCTTTTTGTTCTTCAGGCTCGATTACTTTTTTCTTGAATGTGTAAACTGCACCTGCTACAGCAGCAACTGTACCAGCAACACCAGTAACAAAACCTTTACCAAATCCTTTAGCCATGAGAATTTCTCCTTTTTAGAACTTTAAATTTTTATGTTATAATATATGGTAACGAAAAAATGCGATTTTTGCAAGGAAAAACGATGAAAAACAAGATAATTGTGATAGTGGGACCGACCGCTGTTGGCAAAACAGCCCTCGCTATCGAGGTGGCCCAGCGCTTTAACGGGGAGGTCATCAGCGGAGATAGCCAGCAGGTTTACCGCACCCTAGATATCGGAACAGCCAAGGCCAGCCCAGAAGAGCAAGCAGGAGCTCCCCATCATCTGATCGATGTTCGCGAGGTGACAGAGACTTACTCGGCCTATGATTTTGTGACAGAAGCCAGTCAAGCCATCGAGGAGATTCAAGAACGAGGCCACCTTCCCATTATTGCTGGAGGGACAGGCCTCTATGTCCAAAGTCTCATAGAAGGCTATCACCTAGGAGGGGATGTTGCCCACGAGGAAATTCTAGCCTATCGGGAGTCCTTGTCCCCTCTCACTGATGAAGAACTGTTTGACCGAGTAGCGAAACAGAGAATTGAGATCCCGCAAATCAATCGCAGACGGGCTATGCGGGCCTTGGAAATCGCCCATTTCGGTCAGGACTTGGAAAATCTAGCTCCAGCCTATGAAACCTATATCATCTGTTTAGATGATGATCGCCAAGCCTTGTATGACCGCATCAATCGACGGGTGGATTTCATGGTTGAGCAGGGCTTGTTAGAAGAAGCCAAAGGGCTGTATGACAACCATCCTGAGGTTCAGGCGGCTAAGGGGATTGGCTACAAGGAGCTCTTCCCTTATTTCAAGGGGGAGCAAAGCCTTGAAGAGGCTCTTGAACAGCTCAAGCAAAATACGCGCCGTTTTGCAAAACGCCAGTTGACCTGGTTCCGCAATCGGATGACGGTCCATTTTTACCAGATTGGAGAAGAAGGCTTTAAGGAGCGGATTCTTCAAGATATAGAAAGATTTTTAAATGATAGAAACTGAGAAAAAACAGGAGCGGGTCCTCATTGTTGGTGTCGAGCTCCAAGGCATGGAGAATTTTGACATGTCTATGGAGGAGTTGGCCAGTCTAGCCAAGACAGCCGGGGCAGAAGTCGTTGGCGTCTACACCCAAAAGAGGGAGAAGTACGACAGCAAGACCTTCGTCGGCTCTGGGAAGCTAGAAGAGATTGCCCAAATGGTCGATGCAGATGAGGTTTCGACCGTTGTCGTTAACAACCGTTTGACCCCTCGCCAGAATGTGAATTTAGAAGAAATCTTAGGTGTAAAGGTCATTGACCGGATGCAACTGATCTTGGATATCTTTGCCATGCGGGCTCGAAGCCACGAAGGCAAGCTCCAGGTTCATCTGGCCCAGCTCAAGTACCTCTTGCCTCGTCTCGTGGGTCAAGGGATCATGCTCAGCCGTCAGGCCGGGGGGATTGGTTCCCGTGGACCGGGAGAAAGTCAGTTGGAGTTGAACCGCCGGAGTGTCCGCAATCAAATCACCGATATCGAGCGTCAACTCAAGGTGGTCGAAAAGAACCGTGAAGTGGTACGGGAAAAACGCCTAGAATCCCCCATCTTTAAGATTGGCTTGATCGGCTATACCAACGCTGGCAAATCAACCATTATGAATGCCTTGACCAGTAAGACCCAATACGAGGCAGATGAACTCTTTGCGACCTTGGATGCGACCACCAAGAGCATTCATCTAACAGGCAATCTACAAGTAACTCTGACAGATACAGTCGGCTTTATTCAGGACTTACCGACAGAGTTGGTGACCAGCTTTAAGTCGACCCTGGAAGAAAGCAAGAATGTGGATCTCTTGGTCCATGTCATTGATGCCTCTGATCCCAATCATGAAGAGCATGAAAAAACAGTTCTTCAGATTATGAAGGATTTGGAGATGTTGGAGATTCCACGCTTGACTCTCTATAATAAAGCTGATAAAGTCGCGGACTTTACACCGACCCAGACACCTTATCGTCTGGTTTCGGCCAAGGATCCCGATAGTCGGACTAAACTGCAGGACATTCTACTTGAAAAGATGCAGGAGCTCTTCCATCCCTTTACGATTCAGGTTCCTTTTGATCAAGCCTACCGCATCCATGAATTGGAGACCATTGCCATATTGGCTGAGCGTTCCTATGAGGAGACTGGTGAGGTCATAACAGGCTACATCGCCCCCAAAAATGCATGGAGACTAGAGGAGTTTTATCATCATGGATTATCTTAATATCGCCCTCAGCTATGGTGGCTATACCAGTCTCGACAAGGTCTATTTGGAGCGGGTCTTAGCGGGATTGACAGAAGAGCAAAAGCTCCAGTTTATCACGCCACCGCCCAGTGTCATCAATGCCTACTTTGCTGAGCTTTACCAAAAGAAGAGCCCCGAAGCAGCAACAGACTACTATGAACAAGTCACTGAGGCCTTTGATCTCTATCAGACGAGTCCCAGCTTCGAGGAGGACAAACCCTTTGTCCGTCTCAATCTGTCTGACAAGGCCTATGGCTTTTGCTACCGAGAGAAAGGATTGGCTCAAGTCTTTGCCCAGCAAGCAGAAGCTATCAGCATGGATCTCTTGTTTGAGATTGCGCAAATCTTTCCTCACTACCTCGTTTATGAAGAGGAAGGATTGATCTTGATGCGCCATGTTACGGATCGAGAGGTGGTGGAGACCAAGGAATTGTCAGCTTTGTCTCAATTTGAAGAGTTAGCAGATGGCAGCATCCGCCTGACTGGCTACAACCAGGACGAATTGGCCCAATTGGCTAGGGCCTACCCAGGAAAAATCGCCGTTCGATCGAAAAATCGGACCGCTATGATCTATATAAGTTAGAAAGAATACAATGGAAATTCAATTTTTAGGAACGGGTGCGGGACAGCCGTCCAAATCTCGTAATGTCTCAAGTCTAGCCCTCAAACTCTTGGATGAAATCAATGAAGTTTGGCTCTTTGACTGTGGGGAAGGGACGCAAAACCAAATCTTAGAAACCAGCATCCGTCCTCGAAAGGTCAGCAAGATTTTTATCACCCACTTACATGGGGACCATATCTTTGGTTTGCCAGGTTTCCTCTCTAGTCGCGCCTTTCAAGCCAATGAAGAGCAGACGGATCTAGAGATTTATGGACCGGTTGGGATCAAATCCTTTGTCTTGACCAGCCTTCGAGTTTCCGGTTCACGCCTGCCTTACAAGATCCATTTTCATGAGTTCGATGAAGGTTCACTTGGGAAAATCATGGAGACCGATAAGTTCACGGTCTATGCCGAGGCCTTGGACCACACCATTTTCTGTGTCGGCTACCGGGTCATGCAGAAGGATTTGGAAGGGACCCTCGACGCAGACAAGCTCAAGGCAGCAGGGGTTCCATTTGGACCACTTTTTGGCCAGGTCAAAAATGGGCAGGATGTTACCCTGGAAGATGGTACCAAGATCATTGCTGCGGATTATATCTCAGCCCCTCGACCGGGTAAGATCATCACCATCTTGGGCGATACCCGCAAGACCAATTCCAGCATTAGACTTGCCGTCAATGCCGATGTTCTCGTGCATGAGTCTACCTATGGCAAGGGCGATGAGAAGATTGCTCGTAAGCATGGCCACTCGACCAATATGCAGGCAGCAGAAGTGGCGCGTGAAGCAGGAGCCAAACGCCTTCTACTCAACCATATCAGTGCCCGCTTCCTCTCCAAGGACGTCAGTCAATTGCGTAAGGATGCTGCGACTGTGTTTGAGAAGGTCCATGTGGTCAAGGACTTGGAAGAAGTGGAGATCTAAGATGCGAACTATCATCATCACAGGAGCGAGTGGAGGCTTGGCACAAGAAATGGTCAAGCTCCTTCCTGAGGACCGGCTCATTCTCTTAGGCAGAAATCAAGAAAAACTGGAACAACTCTATGCTGACCATCCTCAAGCCGAATGCATTGGGATCGATATCACGGATTCCTCAGCAGTCAAAGGCTTGGTAGAAGAGCTCTATCAGCGCTATGGGCAGATTGATGTCTTGGTCAACAATGCAGGCTATGGGATCTTTGAGACCTTTGATCGCGTTTCTGACCAGCAGGTGCGAGAGATGTTTGAAGTCAATACCTTTGCCCTCATGAACCTTTCACGCTTGATGGGTGCCCGCATGAAGACAGTAGGCAAGGGGCACATTGTTAACATCGTCAGCATGGCGGGATTAGTTGCAACTGCTAAATCTAGCCTTTATTCAGCCACCAAGTTTGCAGCCATTGGCTTCTCCAATGCCCTGCGCTTGGAACTCATGCCCTTTGGTGTTCATGTGACGACGGTCAATCCAGGCCCCATTCGGACCACTTTCTTTGACCAGGCAGACCCAGACGGAAGCTATGTCAAAGCGGTGGATCGCTACATTTTGGAACCGGACTTTGTGGCTAAGAAAATTGTCAAAAACTTTGGAAAAGCAAAACGTGAGCTCAATCTGCCTTGGCTTTTGAACTTGACCCACAAGCTCTATACCCTTTTCCCTCGTATCTCGGACAAGCTAGCCAGCAAGATGTTTAACTTCAAATAGGAGGAATCAGATGACCGCAAATATTCAAGCTTATTTTGAAAACCTCCGGCAACCCTGGGGACAGATCTATTATGATATCCTTTTTGAACAATTACAGGACATCAAAGGTAAGCGGGTGCTTGATTTTGGTAGTGGCTTTGGCCTGGTGGCCAACCACCTAGCGAAAGACAATGAGGTCCTTGCTGTGGAGCCCAATGAGGAAATGGTGGCCTTGCGGGCCCAGGACCATCCCTACCAGCAATTCGTCGGGAGTTTGGACCAGTTAGCAAGTCTTGAAGATGCCAGCTTTGATGTTATCCTCTGCCACAATGTCTTGGAGTATGTGGAGGATCGCAAGGTGATTCTCAGGGAATTCACCCGCCTCTTGAAACCAGATGGCCTGCTCTCTATCGTCAAGCATAATGAGGTTGGTCGCGTCCTACAGACCGTCATCTTTGAAAATGATACTCAGAAGGCGCTTAATCTCTTAGCTGGTCATGATCTGGAAACCCACTCCATGGGCTTGGCCCAGGCCTATGATCTAGATAGAGCAGTAGAAGATCTAGCCCTCGAAGTTCAGGATTACCAAGGAATTCGAGTCTTTTATGCCTTGCAGGACAATCGCTTCAAGGGCCAAGAAGGCTGGCGAGAGTCTATGCTCAAGATGGAGCTGGCTGTTTGCCAGAAGTCCCTTTACCGGGATATCGCCTTCTTCCAGCACTATAGGTTAAAAAGGAGTTAAGATGTTAGAGTACAAACAAGAGATTCCAGCGATGGCAGACTTACTCGCACTCTACAGCTCGGTCGGTTGGACCAATTATACCAACAACCCAGCTATGCTAGAAGAAGCTGTTAAAGCCAGTCTCTTGCAGTTGGGAGTCTATGATGAGAAAGAGCTCGTCGCCTACATTCGCTTGGTAGGTGATGGCCACTCTGTCCTTTTGGTACAGGACCTCTTGGTGCGACCAGATCACCAGCGCCAAAGCATCGGAAAGAAACTCCTAGAAGAGGCTTTAGCGACCTTCCCCACCGTCTATCAACGGCTTCTCGTCACTGAACGGAGCGAGAAAAATCTTGCCTTTTACCAGTCCTTAGGATTTGTCGAACTTTCAGAGCAAGCCTGTACAGGGATGATTTATAAAATTTGATGGAGAGGATTTCCGGATAGGGAATCCTTTCTTCATTTCTTCTGTAAAATCATTTTTTCGCATTTGAAAAAATAATTCATGTTATAATAAGAAGACTAGATGACAGGGAGAAAAGAAAAACAGATGATCACGTCAAAATATGAATGGCAGTTTGCTGCGCCCTTTTCAGATGATACTTTTTTGGCGCAAGCAAAAAAGAGAGGATTAGAAGCATCTGCAGCCAAGTTACTGGGAGAACGAGGGATCCAGACGGAAGAGGCGCTGGATCGTTTTCTTGAACCGCGACTAGAAGATCTGCATGATCCCTACCTGCTTCACGATATGGACAAGGCAGTGGATCGCATTCGCCAAGCCATTGAAGACTATGAACAAATCCTAGTTTATGGAGACTATGATGCGGACGGGATGACGGCCGCTTCTATTATGAAGGAAACCCTGGAGCAGATGGGGGCGGAAGTAGCCGTCTATCTACCCAACCGCTTTACGGATGGCTACGGTCCCAATCCCAGTGTCTACAAGTATTTTATTGAACAGCAGGGGATTTCCCTCATCATCACGGTGGACAACGGGGTAGCAGGCCACGAAGCCATTGAATTGGCCCAAAGCATGGGAGTAGATGTTATTGTGACAGACCACCATGCCATGCCAGAAGTCTTGCCCGATGCCTATGCCATCATTCACCCCGAGCATCCAGATGCCGATTACCCTTTCAAGCACCTAGCAGGTTGTGGGGTTGCCTTTAAATTAGCGACTGCTCTCTTAGAAGAGGTGCCTCTAGATTTTCTAGATTTGGTAGCCATTGGGACCATTGCGGATATGGTCAGTTTGACAGACGAAAACCGCATCCTGGTCAAGTACGGCCTAGGTGTCCTTCGTCAAACCCAACGGATCGGCCTTCAGGAAATGCTCAAGCTGGCCTCCATAGCCCCTCAAGATGTAAATGAAGAAACGGTTGGTTTTCAGATTTCCCCTCGTCTCAATGCTCTAGGTCGCTTGGATGACCCAAATCCAGCGGTTGAGCTCTTGACAGGCTTTGACGACGAAGAGGCGTTGGAGATTGCGCTGATGATTCAAGCCAAGAATGAAGAGCGCAAGGAGATCGTCCAAGCCATCTATGATGAGGCCAAAGCTATGGTCGATCCAAGTCTTCCCGTTCAAATCTTGGCAAAAGAAGGCTGGAATCCTGGTGTCTTAGGAATTGTGGCCGGTCGTCTACTAGAAGAACTCCATCAGCCCATCATCGTCCTCACCATAGACCAAGGCAAGGCTAAGGGAAGTGCGCGAAGTCCCGAAAGTGTCCATATTTTTGAAGCCCTAGATCCCCATCGTGATCTCTTTATCGCCTTTGGAGGTCATGCGGGTGCAGCTGGTATGACTTTGGAAGTGGACAAGCTCCCTCATCTGACCGAGATTTTTTCCGATTATATTCGTGAAAAAGGGATTGACCTGACGGCCAAATCTACCCTCTTTGTTGATGAAGAATTGGACCTAGAAGAGCTGACCTTGGATACCTTGAAGAGTTTTGATCGTCTAGCACCTTTCGGGATGGACCATAAGAAGCCGGTCTTTTACATTCGTGATTTCCAAGTGGAGTCTAGTCGGACCATGGGGGCTGGCAATAGCCATCTAAAGTTGAAGATTCAAAAAGGCGATGCCCGCTTTGATGTCGTGGCTTTTGGCCAGGGCCATTTGGAATTGGAGTACTCCCAAGCGAAAAATCTGGAGTTGGTGGTATCCTTGTCCGTCAATCAGTGGAATGGACAGACCACCCTGCAACTGATGGTCGTGGATGCCCGTGTAGAAGGAGTACAGCTCTACAATATCCGAGGGAAAAATTCTCCTCTCCCACCAGCCATCCCACTCTTTAGTCAGTTGGAAGAAGGGGAAGATTCCCCTGCCATTGTCATCGATCGCATACCGGATGACCTGGCTGACTTAAAAGCGCTCTTCCAAGAACAGAGCTTCCAAGCGGTCTATTTTAAAAATCACCTTGACAAGGCCTATTATTTGACTGGCTATGGTAGTCGGGATCAGTATGCCAAACTTTACAAAACACTTTATCAGTTCCCTGAGTTTGATATTCGCCATAAGCTCAGCCAACTATCTGACTACCTCAAGATTCCACAAGTCTTGTTGATCAAGATGATCCAGATCTTCCAAGAGTTGGGCTTTGTCCAGATTGAAAATGGCATCATGACGGTCAACAAGGATGCGGAGAAGAAGGAGATTACCTCGAGTTCCATCTATCAGGACTTGGTGCAGACGGTCAAAGACCAGGAACTTATGTCTCTAGGATCTGTGCAAGAAATTTATAATTTTTTGCTTTCTGATGATAAGTAAGGTTTTGTCAACAATTACACTAAAGTATGCTTTTTTAAGACTTTCGAGTGCATCTCATAAATTTTCATGGTATAATGAAATGTAAACATAAATTTTGAAAGAAGTTAGAAATGAATTTAAAAGATTACATTGCAAGCATTGAAAATTATCCACAAGAAGGAATTACCTTCCGTGATATCAGCCCTTTGATGGCAGATGGCAATGCTTATAGTTATGCGATTCGTGAAATCGTTCAATACGCAACCGATAAGAAAATCGACATGATCGTCGGACCTGAAGCGCGTGGTTTCATCGTTGGATGTCCGGTCGCTTTTGAATTGGGAATTGGTTTTGCACCTGTTCGTAAGCCTGGTAAGTTGCCACGTGAAGTCATCTCAGCGGACTACGAAAAAGAATACGGTGTGGATACCTTGACCATGCACGCTGATGCTATCAAACCAGGTCAACGCGTTCTCATCGTCGATGACCTCTTGGCAACAGGTGGTACGGTTAAAGCAACCATCGAAATGATTGAAAAACTCGGTGGAGTGGTTGCAGGTTGTGCCTTCTTGATCGAACTCGATGATCTCAAAGGTCGCGAAGCTATCGGAGACTACGATTACAAGGTCTTGATGCATTACTAATATAGTTTAGAGCTATATCTAGATAGAGAAAAACCATAATTGAAAACTATATGCTCCTGTCTTATAATAAGAGGTAACAACTTGTAAGATGGGAGCTTTTTATGCCAATTACCTTAGATAAGAAATTACCAGCAGTTGATATTCTTCGCTCAGAAAATATTTTTGTCATGGATGATATTCGGGCAACTCACCAAGATATTCGTCCGATGAATGTTCTGATTTTGAATCTCATGCCGACTAAGGTAGCAACTGAGACTCAACTGTTACGCCTCCTGGCCAATACTCCCTTGCAGATCAATGTGGATTTCCTCTATATGACAAGCCATGAGTCCAAGACAACAGCAGCAGAGCATATGGAAGTCTTTTACAAATCCTTCGAGGATATTAAAGAGAATTATTATGATGGCCTGATCATTACGGGAGCTCCAGTAGAGAAATTGGCTTTTGAGGAAGTGGATTACTGGGAGGAGTTAACAAAGGTCTTTGCTTGGTCGAAGCGCCATGTTTTTTCAACCTTGCATCTTTGTTGGGGTGCGCAAGCTGGTCTCTATTACCGCTATGGGATTGAAAAAGTAGCTCTCTGTGACAAGCTATCAGGGATCTATGAGCAAACAGTCATGAATCCACAGAACCGATTGATGCGTGGTTTTGATGATGCTTTTCTGGCTCCTCACTCACGTTATACGGATGTTCCCCTCAAAGAAGTGCTAGACAAGAGCAACTTGCAAGTCTTAGCTCAAGGCAGTGAAGTAGGACTATCCATCCTGGCCAGTCCAGACCTTCGAGAGGTCTATAGTTTTGGCCATTTGGAGTATGACCGTGATACCTTGGCCAAGGAATACCAGCGGGATGTCAAAGCAGGCTTGAATCCAGATCTTCCAAAGAATTATTATGATCAGGATGACAGTACTTGTGACCCTCGGATGCGGTGGAACTTAGCGGCAGCCAACTTCTTTAGTAATTGGATCAATTATGCAGTTTACCAAGAAACTCCTTATCGTTTAGAGGAGTTAGAAAAAGATATTTCATTTTATGGTTACCTATAAAGGGGTAGTATGACATATTCACAAGCATTTAAGTCAGGCAATTTGGTCTTACCAAGTGCCTTACTTTTCCATTATCAACACTTATTTAAAGACGCAGAGGATTTTCTGGTTTGGCAGTTCTTTTATTTGCAGAATACGACCAACCAATCCAGTCTCACGCCGAATCAAATTGCAGATGCGATTGGCAAGTCGGTCACAGAAGTCAACCAGTCCATGTCTCGCCTGACCAATCAAGGTTTGCTACAGTATCGAACCATTGAGCTGGATGGGGAGATTGAAGTTCTATTTGATGCGACTATTGCCCTCGAACGCCTGGATGACTTACTTCAAAGTAAGACAGACACGGTACAGCGTGGGAAAGACAAGCAAGCAGGAAATGAGCTGGCTGATTTGGTCAAAACCTTTGAGCAGGAGTTGGGACGTTTGTTGACGCCATTTGAAATCGAAGATTTGACGCAGACTGTCAAACAGGACCAAACAGACCCTGATATTGTGAAGGCTGCCTTGAGAGAAGCAATCTTTAACGGCAAGCCTCACTGGAAATACATCCAGGCCATCTTGCGCAATTGGCGACGGGAGGGCATTATCAGTTTGACACAATTAAAAATCAAGCAACAAGAGCGGGAGGCCCTTCAGCCTGAAAATGTCACCGTTTCAGATGATTTCTTACAGGCCATGGACTTATGGAAAGATTAAAAAACTAGCACTCATAAAGTGCTAGTTTTTTTCGTTTATAAATAGTCTGCGTAGGCTTCTTCTAGTTTGGTCAGGAGTTCTTGCTTTTCCTTCTCACTAGCAAAGGAAGCTTGAATGGCATCGACATTGTGCTGGTAAAAATCAGCTGGCGTCGTTTGGAAGTGGTGGTGGTAGAGGGCGTATTCCTTGGTCAAGTCTGTATCAGATACGGTCCGGTTATCAGTGTTGATACTGATATGGGCTTGAGCTTCTTTCATCTTGAGGTAAGGGAAGTCTTCCACAGTGGCAGCAGCCTTGGTTTGAAGGTTACTGGTCAAGCAGAGCTCACCGGTGACCCCATTTTTTACAAACTCTTTTAGAAGTTCTGGTTCGTAAGCTAATAAGGTCACATGGCCATTTCGTTTGATACCATAGGCCATGGATTGAGTGACATTGGCTGGACAGTGGCATTCACCTGCATGCAGGGTCATGGGACGGTTGTAACTTTTGACCTGTTGGATGAGGGCCTCAATGGCTTGTGGAGGGTAGTGGTGCTCATCCCCTGCGAAGTCAAAGCCGACAAAATCCTGATCAGTGACTTGGTTGGCTTCTGCCAGGATGCTAGAGGTGAGCTCTTGATCGGACTGGCGCATGCCACAAACGAGGGCTTTGGCTGTAATGCCAAATTCATCCTGGGCTTGGCGCAATCCTTCACAGACAGCATCGATAGTTTCTGGAACGGTGAGTCCTTGGTCCATGGACAATTCTGGGGCAAAACGAACCTCGATATAGAGGACGTTCTCCAGAGCCGCTTGCTTAGCGACATCGTAAGCAGCAAGTGTCAAGGCTTCCTTGGTTTGAAGAAGAGGGCGAATGTAGTCAAAGGCCTCCAAATAGTCCAAAAGATTCTCACAGTGGGCAGGAGCAGTGACATGGTGCTTGAGCTCTTCATCGCTAGCAGGAAGGTCAATATTGGCCATGGCTGCCAATTGGCGAATAGTCGGAAGAGACAAGGAACCGTCTAAGTGGCAGTGGAGTTCTGTCTTTGCCAAACTATGAAAGTCAATTGTGGACATATTTTTTCTCCTTAAAATGTATTTTTTCTATACTATCATTTTGCCAAGAAAAGTCAAGTAAAGCTAGCGTAGCAGATTTTTGAAAGTAGCGCCTGGATTTGATATGCTAGTAGTAACGTAGAAAAAGGAGAAAAGAGATGTCAGATTATCAATTACCAGAAGTATGGGAAGCACCGAGCCAAATGGGAGGTGCTTGGGGTGGTCTAAACCAACCAACTGCAGGAGCCCGTTTTGAACAGACTCTTCCAAAAGGTGATCAGCCTTTCCAACTCTATACTCTTCCAACCCCAAATGGGATCAAGGTGACTATTATGCTGGAAGAACTAAAAGAGTTGGGTGTAGATGCGGGCTATGACGCTTATCGCATCAAGATTGGTGATGGGGATCAATTCGGCAGTGACTTTGTAGCCATCAATCCAAACTCGAAAATTCCAGCCATGTTGGATCAATCAGGCGACCAAGCCATTCGGGTCTTTGAATCAGCTAATATTCTTTTGTATCTAGCGGAGAAATTTGGCAAATTAATCCCGACAGATCCTGCTAAACGGACAGAAGTACTTAACTGGCTCTTTTGGCAGACAGGTGGCGCGCCTTTCCTAGGGGGAGGCTTTGGTCATTTCTTCCACTATGCGCCGGAGAAAATCGAGTATGCCATCAATCGCTTTGCCATGGAAGCCAAACGCCAATTGGACCTACTTGACAAGGAATTGGCGATCAAACCTTATATTGCAGGAGATGACTACACCATAGCGGATATTTCCATCTGGTCTTGGTATGGCCGTCTAGCCCAAGACAAGGTATGGGATCGTGCTGGAATTTTCCTAGATGTGAAGGAATACAAACATTTGCAAGCTTGGACAGAGAAAATTGCTAATCGCCCAGCAGTGCAACGTGGCTTGGAAGTGGAATATAAGGAAATTGATACATAAGGAAAAGGCGCCGTCGCGCCTTTTTTTAATGGTGCAAACATGGTATACTAAGGGATGGAATAAAAGTTTAGAAAGTAGCACATGGAATTTACAAAATTATCAAATCGCTTGGACTTGGTGGCTAGCTTTGTCCCAGAAGGAGCGCGTCTGTTAGATGTGGGAAGTGACCATGCTTATCTCCCAATCGCCCTCTTACAAGAAGGTAAGATTGAGGCTGCCATTGCAGGGGAAGTGGTAGAGGGGCCCTATCAGTCTGCCGTCCAAAATGTTGCCGATAATGGCTTAGATGACAAGATTGAAGTCCGCCTAGCTAATGGCTTGGCTGCATTTGAACCAACAGATAGTATTTCCTGCATCACCATCGCAGGAATGGGCGGGCGCTTGATTGCAGATATCCTAGCGGCAGGTTTTAGCAAATTAGCCAATGTCTCTCGCTTAGTCTTGCAACCCAATAATCGGGAGGATGAATTGCGGGCTTGGTTAGTAGACCATGATTTCCGCCTTGTCGATGAAGCCATCTTGGAAGAAAATGAGAAGTTCTATGAGATCCTTGTGGTGGAACAGGGTTCTCAAGAGTTGACAGCTATGGAACTGCGTTTTGGTCCCTATTTGATGCGGGAACAAGCTCCAGCATTTGTCCAAAAGTGGTCCAAGGAAGTAGAGAAATTAGCCTTTGCCTTGGAGCAGGTCCCAGTTGAGAATCAGTCCGCCAGAGCTTCGTTAGAAGACCGCATCGCCCAAATCAAGGAGGTCCTAAATGCTAGCAAGTGAAGTTATCAAACGCTATGAAGCCTACTGTCCCCAGGAACTATCCATGGAGGGAGATGTCTGTGGGCTACAGGTCGGCACCCTGCAAAAAGACATCCATAAGGTCATGGTAGCCTTGGATATCCGGGAGCAGACGGTGGCAGAAGCCATTGATCATGGAGTGGACTTGATCATTGTCAAGCATGCGCCCATTTTCCGTCCGATTAAGGATTTGGTAGCCGATCGGGCTCAGAATCAGATCTACATTGACTTAATCAAGCATGATATTGCGGTCTATGTCAGCCATACCAATATTGATATTGTCCCAGATGGGCTCAACGATTGGTTCTGCCGGCTCTTAGAAATTGAAAATACAGAGCCCCTCAGCATGACAGGAGAAGGTCTAGGAATCGGCCGTATCGGTCAAGTGCGCACCCAAACATTTGGCCAGTTGGCTCATAAGGTCAAAGAAACCTTTGGTTTAGATGCTTTGCGCTTGGTTGGTTACGACCAGGCGGATCTGGAACGGGTGATTGAGCGCGTCGCTATCTGTGGAGGAAGTGGCCAATCCTTTTACAAAGATGCTCTCGCTAAGGGGGCAGAGGTCTATATCACAGGAGATATTTACTACCACACGGCTCAAGACATGCTGAGCGATGGTCTCCTGGCCTTGGATCCAGGTCACCATATCGAAGTTCTCTTTGTGTCGAAACTAGTTGAAAAGCTCAATCAGTTGAAGTCTGAAGAAGCGTGGGAGATCGAAGTGATTGGCAGTCAAGCCAGCACCAATCCTTTTTACCATATCTAAGGGGTTATCATGAAAGTTGCCATTATCGGAGCAGGGATCGTGGGATCCACTGCAGCCTACTATTTATCGAAGGAAGCACAAGTGGATGTCACCGTCTATGATCACGGAGTTGGTCAAGCGACCAAGGCAGCGGCTGGCATTATTAGCCCTTGGTTTTCCAAGCGTCGAAACAAGGCCTGGTATCGTCTGGCTCGGCTAGGAGCTGATTTCTACCAAGAATTGGTAGAGGACCTGGCCAAGGACGGAATCGAAACAGACTTTTACCAGCAGACAGGAGTCTATCTCCTTAAGAAAAAGGAAGAGAAATTAGATGAACTCTATCAGTTGGCGCTGAGTCGACGGGAAGAATCTCCCTTAATCGGAGACTTATCGATTTTGACTACAGAAGAAGTGGCCCAACAATTCCCAGGTCTGCAAGGCTTTGAACAGCTTCTTTATGCCTCAGGTGGGTCCCATGTAGAGGGAGCCCTTCTAACGGAAACTCTTCTCAAAGCCAGTGGTGCAAGAGTGATCAAGGAAGAGGTTGCTCTTACAATCTCGGATCATGGCTATCAGATGGCAGGAGAGAGCTATGACCAAGTCATCCTAGCGACAGGAGCCTGGTTGGGGCAAATCCTTGAGCCACTTGGCTACCAAGTGGATGTCCGTCCGCAAAAAGGACAGTTGAGGGATTATCAGCTAGACCTAGATACGGATAATTATCCTGTGGTTATGCCAGAAGGAGAACTGGATATCATTCCCTTCCAGCAAGGCAAGATCAGTATGGGCGCTACCCATGAGAATGAGCTGGGCTTTGATCTGACGGTGGATCAAGCTTTACTAAATCAAATGGAAGAAGAAGCCTTGGCCTACTATCCAGAACTAGCTCAAGCGGAAGTTATCGGGGAGCGCGTGGGTACCCGAGCTTACACCAGTGACTTCTCGCCCTTTTGGGGAGCTCTTCCCGATCAAGCTGGTATTTATGTCGCCAGTGGCCTAGGTTCGTCTGGCCTCACAACTGGTCCCCTTATTGGGTGGCACCTGGCCCAACTAGTGGCAGGAGGAAAGGTGCGCCTAGATCCAGCAGATTATCCAGTTGAACAATATGTGACGAAGAGAGTGGGACAGAAATCGGAAATTCGTTAGAATTCGATTTCGTCGTCCCACCTCCGCACAGTTGAGTAGGGCTGTAAAAGCTG